>JAIDRY010000014.1 GCA_029061465.1 Clostridia bacterium | reverse complement strand
GCTACGGGCTGGACGAAAAAACTGCTAAGGAATTGTATTTCCATATGTGGGTATATTCGCACGGAATTGCGGTTTTGATTGCTACAAAGGTCTGTGAGTTTAATTCCGAGCAAACCACTCGAATGATTAGCGAAGTATTTACGTCGCTTTTAAAGAAAATTAAAACGGAGGGAAAACTGTGATTAAAGCAGAAAATATTGTAAAAACGTATAACGCAACGGACGTTTTAAAAGGAGTATCGCTTAACATTAAAGACGGTGAATTTGTCGTTATTCTCGGCGCTTCTGGGTCGGGTAAATCCACTTTGTTAAACGTGCTGTCCGGAATTGAAAAAGCCGACGGCGGTAGCATAGAGTGCAACGGTGTGCGTCTTAACGAATTGAACGATAAGGAACTTACCGCTTTCAGAAAGAAAGAGGTGGGCTTTGTATTTCAGCAGTACTATCTGCTGTCGCATTTAAACGTGGAGCACAACGTTAAGCTTGGCGCTGATTTAGCGGGGAACACCGATTATAAAGAAATTATAGAAGCTTTGGGATTAGCCGACAAAATGAAAAGTATGTCTACTACGCTGTCGGGCGGCGAACAGCAACGCGTATGTATAGCGCGTGCTTTGGCGAAAAATCCAAACGTGCTTTTCCTTGACGAGCCTACAGGTGCGCTTGACGAAAAGACGGGGAGGGAAATTCTGGATTACATAAGCAAATTGCATGAAGAAAAACGGTTTACCGCCGTTATGGTTACGCACAATTCTAATATTGCGGAAATGGCGGAAACGGTTATAAAAATGAACAGCGGAAATATAGTTGAAGTTTCCTCAAACAAGGTGCGTAAATCGGCGTACGAAATAGGGTGGTAATATGGTAATAAGTATAAAGGACGGCTTAAAGCTGATAGGTATATCTATCGTTTGCTGTTGTGCCGTATTTGTATGCACGTTTATGTTAAACTACTATATGGACGTGTTTCCGTTACGGGACAGATTGACGGAACAGTCGATGGTTTTTCTATATGAGGCACAGATAGCCACGGCAAAATTTACTTCCGTTATAACGGGAGGCGTGCTTGGTTTAGTGGCGGCGGGAATGTTGGTCTTCTATATCAAAATATACGTTGATTCTCATTCGCAGCAGATAGGCATAATTAAGGCGCTCGGGTACTCTCGTGTGCAAGTGGCGCTCAGATTTTGGGTTTTTGGATTAAGCGCTTTTATCGGTTGTGCTCTGGGGTTTGCCTGCGGCTGGGCGGCAATGCGGTTTATTTACGACGGTCTGACAATTGAAGGTATAGGCGAAATTCCTATAAATTTTCATGCGGAATTGTTAGTGGGGCTGGTAATAGCGCCGTCTGTACTGTTTACCGTAATTGCATGCTTGTATGCATACGTCTCTGTGAGCCGTCCAGTAATGTGGCTTTTGCGCGGTACCGGCAAAAATATTAAGATTAAGAAAAATAATAAATTTAAAAGCCGTAGCTTTTTGGCGGCAATGTGCTTTGAAACCCTTAAAAACAAAAAAGTACTTGTGTTTTTCGTTGCATTTTCTTGCTTCTGCTTTGCCGCAATGGTGCAAATGGGATTATCTATGGAAAACCTTACAACCGCGACTATGGGATATATGATTCTTGCTATCGGATTAATTCTTGCGGTTATTACAATGTTTATGGCGATAACGTCTCTATTACGCGGAAATTCTAAAAATATTTCGATTATGCGTGCCTTCGGCTATTCTATGAAGGAATGTGCTTTATCGGTGTTGGGCGGTTTTGTTCCGTTTGCCTTTATCGGTTTCGGAGTAGGGACAGCGTATCAGTACGGATTGTTACAGCTTATGGTCAATCTTGTGTTCGCGGACGTTGCGGAAGTGCCTGAATATCACTTCAATGTTCCCGTGTTTTTTATAACGCTTGCAAGCTTTATAGTTTGTTACGCCGGCGTTATGGCGTACTATATGTTAAAAATAAATAAAATTTCTTTAAAAGAAACTATGCTTGAAAATTGATAAAGTTAGAGTTAATATTTGACAATCGGGGTGAATTATATTAGAATATACATAATAGTGCAAAATACAAAGGATTAGTCTGTACTAATTATGAATTATCTGGAGATAGTCAATCTGGTATTTTTTATACTGACGACGCTGATGGGATTATTGACCGTTCACTTCGCAGTATTCTTTATAGTCGGATTGTTTGCAAAAAAGAAGTTTCCTCATACGGAAGATAAGCGACGATACGGAATAGTAGTGAGTGCGCGAAATGAGGAAGCGGTTATAGGTAATTTGATTGAAAGCGTACGAAAGTGTAAATACCCGCAGGATAAGTTACAGGTTTTCGTTGTTGCGCATAATTGTACGGATAATACGGCGCAGGTTGCGCGTGACTCGGGTGCGATAGTTTACGAATATAATAACGAAAACGAAAAAATGAAGGGATATGCACTTAAATATCTCTTTGACAAAATTAAACAGGATTACGGCATAGAAAGCAACGACGGATATTTTGTAATAGACGCTGATAACGTACTTCCCGAAGATTACATAGATAAAATGAACGATGCGTTCGTAGCCAATAATTGCGAAAAGGTAATTACTTCGTTCCGTAACGCTAAGAATTTCGGACAGAATATTTTATCTGCGCTGTACGGAATATATTTTGCTCAGGGGTGCAGATTTGAAAGCAGAGGAAGAACACTGTTAGGGTGTTCTACAAGAATTTCCGGAACGGGATTTCTATTTAGTTCAAACGTAGTCAAAGACGGCTGGAAATATGTTACGATTACCGAAGATTGGGAGTTTACCGCCGACCAGATTATAGAAAACAATAAAATAGTTTATTGCGACGAGGCTGAATTTTACGACGAACAGCCTACGGGTATGAAAATTATGTTTCGCCAGCGTTTAAGATGGGCAAAAGGTCATTTGCTTGTTTGCGTAACGCGGTTTAAAGATTTGATGAAAGGCTTATTCAAGCCAAAATCAAAGGGTGGAAGTCAACATAAGTTTTCGATATATGATATAACTGTCAATATTTTGCCGTCGCCCGTAATGTTTACGTTGATTGTTGTATTAAAACCTGTTTGTCTTGCGTTTGCTCCGTTATTCGGATTTGACGCAGTCAGCATATGGACGGACTGGGCGATTCAACTCGGTTACGGAGCCGCAACATATTATGGAGTAACCGTTTTTACTGCAATTATTTTGCTTATAGTTGAACACAAGCGCATTAAGCACGTAAATTTCGGTTTAAAGATTTTAGCCGTATTTCTTTGGCCTATATTTCTTGCTTTGGCTTCTCCTTTGGAGTTTGTTTCTATGTTTGTCAAAAACCTTAAGTGGAAGGCAATCCCTCATAAAGATGCGAGAGGTATCGATAATATTCATTGTCGTAAAAGCAAAAATTAAACATAAATTTAAAACGCCCGACCGTGATACGGTCGGGCGTTTTTGTGCTTCGCATTTATTCTTTGGGAGTTTTCTTTTTATTAGTTTTATTTTTTTCTTTAGTTTTTTCCGCCGTAGGTGTTGTTGCAGATGTTGCGGCTACTTCTATTTCAGGTGAGACGGGAACTTGTATATCCGTTTTTTTCTGTTTCGTAGCCTTTGAAGAGCTTTGCTTAGCCTTATTAATTATTTCGCTTTTTTTCGCAGCAGAGGAGGAGCTTTTATCGTTGCGGCTTATCCATTCGAATTTCTGTTTGCGTGTTTTAATTCCCTTTTTTGACATTACAAGATTTTCAAACTGGTAAACGGCTTCTATAAAACGGTTTGTAACTCCAACGTCTAAAACCTTTATCTGGAATGCTAAAAGTTTATGGAGCGTAGTGGGGATTATAACGAGATTGGTTCTCAATTCAAACGATAAGCTTTGAATATAAGCGTTAAAACGATACAGCTTTTCGGGAGAATCGTCGCCCTCGGCAAAAAAGTTATCTATGTCGGCTGAAATTTTTACACATTGCTTTTTGTTTTTAGAGCACTTAGCAAAGTTGCGTACGATAGGGATAAAAACGGACCAGAAGCATACGAAGTAATATACGGCTTCCGCCATGTTCATATTGGCAAGGAAGAATATAAACAGTATAGAGACAACTGCAATTATCACACCGTAAATTATCTGCAACTTATCTAATAGAAAACGGTTTTCGGCTGCTATGTATCGGTTAATGAACAAATATGTGTATTTATCGTCTATTTCCTGGGGAACGTCGTAAGCGCCTGTATAATTCTTTTCTTTTTTCAAAGTGCCTTTACGGATAGCAATTTCATACAGTTCGTTGGTAGTTTCTCTATCGTATTCCATTTTAGAAAGAGTTTTACCCGTTATCTGTGTTTCGAAAAGCTGTGCCAAGAGGACTGATTTTTCTTTGTGGTTAGCTACGATGTTGGAAATCAGCTCGGTCAGAATATTCAGGATAAGTGAAACGGCAGAGCTTGAAAATTTTATAAGGTTAGCGGTGTATGGGTCTTTACCGAACAAATCCTGCGTCAATACAAGGATAAGAGGAATAAAATTGACGATATACATAATTATCTTCGCAAGTTTTGCCTCGGTTGCCATTTTCTTAGAACTGCGATAAATCTGTATATTCTGTTCCTTATTTTCGTTTATTAATACCTTATTCATTATTCACCTGTAAAACTAACTGATTTCAGTATAAAGAAAACGTCGGAAAAATGCAAGCGTTACCGCCGTAAAAAAAAGAAATTGCTTAATTCCATAATTATATAAAATTTCATTTATACTTAAAACGCAAAGTTTTACTATGTCCGCGCGAACGCAGGATTAATCCACGGTGGTATTAAAAAAGCCGAATTGCTTTATGTTTTGCAATTCGACTTTATTTTCAGGGAGTATTTATCTCTTATTCAGTTAAGCTCAAAATACGCTCGATAGTCTTTATTTCGCCTTTGGTCTGAAAAAGTATGGCAATAGCTATTACTATCGAAACACACATTGAAAGCGCTCCCACGATGAAACTCATTATCAGAGTTCCAAGCTTTGGTGACAGACTATCTATGCGGGAAGACACGTTTCCGTTTTCGTCAACGTTTAAAACGAGATAAGCTTCGCTTTTGGCTTGCGCGCGTTCTTTAGCCATACTGTTCCAGCCTGCCGGAAAGCCGACCCAACATAGCGCCCACGTTCCGCAAAAGTATACGGCAAAAGCTATTGCAACGTATCCCGAATAACCTGCAATGTGTTCTGGCAGTACCCCAAGTGCTTCAAGTGTAAAAGCAATCGCTGCCGCTATGACCCATATTATCAAAACAACGGAAACCGCTATTTTTCGTTTTTTTCTTTTTTTAATATCCATTGATATTGCTTCTCGGGCACCGCTTTTTAAAGTTAATTTTTTACCTTCTTGCTGTGCAGAAAAAATTTGTTTTAACATCGTGCTGTAAGTTTCCCACGCAATCATAGTTTTTCTCCTTATTAAATTCTATTTTTTAATTTTAGCGTACAAAAGTAAAGTAAACCTTAAATTTGTATCATTGGTTTAGGGAAACGCATATATTAGGTTTCCCTTATGTATCGGGCGAGCTTAAAAATAAATAGTTTTACGATATCTCATATACAACCTCCATAAATAAAAAAGTGCGCCAGCCGAAGCTAACGCACGAAAAACGCAAACTCCGACTGTCGCCAAACAAGTTTATATGCAGTACGGGTATTACGTCCACATAAATGGAATTTGCATTTTTACCAAATTCAAAATATGGACGTTATGAAAAAAGGATATACCTATTC
>JAIDRY010000139.1 GCA_029061465.1 Clostridia bacterium | reverse complement strand
ATTATTCCGACACTGATATAATAAATAAGCCCTTCGACTATAATTTTTTCAACGGACGGGGTATAATTATAATAACCGATTAACCCTAATGAGAACGCAAGAGCCGAGCCAACCGTTAATATAAAAATAGGCAGCCAAAATGAGCGAATACCGCTTTTGAAATTAGCAAAACCTATTTGCTTAAAAAGTTGCGGGCATAAAAATCTAATAGCAACAAAGCTAATCGCAATTACTATCCACTGATTTATCATTATAGTGAAAATTGCAGGTGTAATATCTGATACGGATATATCAATAAATAAGACAGCGGGAAAAGCAGTAAAATCCATCACTGTCATACACACGCAAATCACGCTAGCAAAAATTAGTTCTTTTATTGAGATTACTTTCTTTTCAGTTACATAAAAAGTCATAATGCTTTACCTTTTTGTTGGAATATAAACTGTATTCTTTTCAAATACGCCAAAAGCGAACGCCAACCGATAAAAGAATGGCATATTATCTAACGCCTTAAAACTTGTTCTGTCTAATAACTCTTTTATTGATATTGTTTCGATATATCCATACGGGTTAGCAACTGTTACTTTATCGTTCGGAATATCCATACCAGTAATTAACGAGTAGTGTAAAGTCCATTCGTCATTAAACTTTGCCGCCCATTCAAACGGAACAGGAATACCGTTACTCAAACTCTCATAAACCTTGTCTATTAACTCCGTATTCTTTAACCACTTATAAATTCTTGTGTTGTATTCGGGGAACTGTTTATTAAATTCGTTGCAAAAAGATTTACCCGTTGAGGTTACAACCTTTCCGTACTGTTTATATAGACTGTTTTCAGTTATATTGCCGCCGTTCCAAGTGGAAAACATTTCGATAACGGCATACCCGCAAGATACTTCTTGCGTTATAACTTCTACGCCGTCAATTTTCACAGCCGCGCTGTACTTTTCGCTGGTGTAGATTGCGGAAAAGTCATTATCAATATTTTTTGTTTTTATTGCTAATATAGAAAAAGCAATTCCCAAGATTAAGCCGACAGCGATAAATAATGAACATATAACGGC
>JAIDRY010000138.1 GCA_029061465.1 Clostridia bacterium | reverse complement strand
AACTGATTAAACAAGCGGACGACAAAATCGTAAAAGCCGCCAATAAAATCAAGCGCGGAAAATACCCGAAAGAGGGCTTGGGCTTCTTTTATCATATTGCGGGATTATTTGGGCAGAGACTGTATTTCTCCAATAAAACCAAGAAGTACTATGACGGGGTAAAGGCGGACGGAAGCAAGTGCGTTGGCTGCGGTTTGTGCGCCTCGGTCTGTCCTATGAAAAATATCCACGTAGCGGATGGCAAGGTTACATTCAACGGCAAGTGCACGATGTGCTACCGCTGTTTCTCCAACTGTCCGCAAAAGGCGATAACAATAATTGGCAAGCAGGTTTACGAGCAGAGCAAAATAGAAAAATACATAGACGGTGGTGAAGAGGAAAGTAAAAGAGTTACAAAGGTGAATTTATGAGTTTTGATTATAGCGGCACATTGGACACGGAACAAATTAAGTCAAAAGCGGAAGAACTTGCAAAAAGTTTACAATATGAATTCGATGACTTAAGTCATTTATGTCAGGCTCTTTACTGCAAAAAAATCGGAGGCTCGAAATCTAACTATGCCAATAGTGCGATAGCTTTAGTTGGAGACAATGTTTTGAAATTAGCTTTATCGCGTAAGTTCTATATGTTGGGAGCGGACAAAAAATCTATTAACAAGCAAAAAGAAGAATATGAAAACAATAAACAATTGAAAAAAGTTTGTGATGAATTAGAAATATACAAATATGCTTTTAATGACGAAAATTTCTACTCTGATAATTTGCCCAATAACAAAAAATTACCTCGGCCAAAACACGACCCCTATGTGGAAGCAGTTATTGGAGCAATATATCTTGATAGAGGCTTCGATTATGCAAACGAATGGATTAACAAACAGTTAATACCTATGATTGAGGAAAGCTTATGAACGATATACTAACATTTACCGATAGGGAAGAATTCAGAAAGTGGCTTTCAGAAAACTGTAAGTCAAGTGAGGGCGTGTGGCTGTTGTTCGGAAAGTGCGGCGGTCCGAAAACGATTAAAGCGGAAGAGGCGCTTGAAGAAGCTATGTGTTTCGGCTGGATCGACGGACAGATGC
>JAIDRY010000137.1 GCA_029061465.1 Clostridia bacterium | reverse complement strand
TTATAAAATTTTCACATTTTATTTTTTAAAAATTTGTTTTTAAACGTTTTTCTTTTTACAATATATTGTGTTATAATCAAATGGTATTTTACAAATATTGTGTCTTAGGCTACGACGAAAAAGGTAAATCCGGAACGGTACGCAAGATAAAAGAACCAAACGTTCAAAACGGCGATTACGGGAAGCAAAATCATTAACAGTAAATTGTTTATGCGGTAGCGCATTACAAACATACTTACGTAAAGCGCGATAGCGCCGCCTAATATGGCAGTTAATATCAGTTTTCCGTCACCCGAGGGCTTATTGTTGTTTTCTCCGTAATTATCCCGCTGCGATTTTATGAGTAGCACGGCGTAGAAGTTTACGGCTAGTATATAGACGGAAAATATAACGTACAGCAATATCATACTTAAAGTATGCCGCAAAATAAATAAATCAAACGATACGGAGTGATAAAATGCCCAAAGTTGCGATTTTAATGGGAAGCAAGTCTGATTTCATCGTGGTAAAACCTGCTATAACAGTCTTGAAAAGTTTTGGCGTTGAAGTAGAGGTAAGGGTAATATCGGCTCACCGCACTCCCGACGAAGCGCACGAATTTTCTTTAAACGCGCAAAAAAACGGAATTGAAGTAATAATATGTGCCGCTGGTAAAGCCGCACACCTCGGCGGTGTTATAGCTGCAACGACTGCGCTCCCCGTTATCGGATTGCCCGTTAAAACGGATATGATGGGCGGGCTTGACAGTCTTTTATCAATCGTTCAGATGCCGGCCGGCATACCTGTCGCAACCGTAGGGGTAAACGCTGGTGAAAATGCCGGGCTTCTTGCACTGCAAATCCTCGGCGTAAAGTACCCCGAAATAAATAAAAAGCTTTACGACTACAAGAAAAAAATGAAAGAAAAGATTTTAAGCGACGATTGCGCTCTGCAACAAGAGGTAGAGCAAATTTAAAAGTACCCGCATAACCCTGCGGGTATTTAATATTTTCACATAGTTAATTACACTGTCAAAACAGTGAAAAGTTTTTAAGGAGAATTAAAATGGAGAAAAAGGAACAGCTTTACGAAGGCAAGGCGAAAAAGGTTTACGCAACCGAAAATCCCGACTACGTCATCGTGTCTTACAAGGACGACGCTACTGCTTTCAACGGTCTTAAAAAGGGCACCATTGCAGGCAAGGGCGTAATCAACAACAAGATGAGCAATATGATGATGGCTATGCTTGAAAAGAAAGGCATACCCACGCACTTCGTCGAGCAGATTGACGACAGAAACACCGTCGTTAAAAAAGTGCAGATAGTTCCTCTCGAAGTAATTATAAGAAACGTTGCCGCCGGTAGCTTTTCGAAGAGATACGGAGTTTTGGAGGGCACTAAATTTTCCGCTCCCACGATAGAGTTTTCCTATAAAAACGACGATTTGGGCGACCCCTTAATCAACGACTATCACGCGCTTGCGTTAAATCTTGCAACCGCGGAAGAAATAGATACAATTAAGAAAATGGCATTCGCCGTAAACGAGGCGATGAAAGAATTTTTCAAAACTCTCAATATCGATTTAATTGACTTCAAGCTTGAATTTGGCAGATTTAAAGGTCAGATAGTTCTTGCAGACGAAATTTCCCCCGATACCTGCCGTTTCTGGGAAGCTGGAAGCTGGGATACGAACGGGCACGTAAGCCTGGATAAGGACAGGTTCCGCCGCGACCTCGGCGGAGTTGAGGACGCATATCGGGAAGTTTTCAAACGTTTGACCGGAGAATAATTTATGGGCGGTTTTTTCGGTGCGGTTAAAAAGAGCAGTGCAGTATTCGACGTCTTTTTAGGTACGGACTATCATTCCCACCTCGGAACAAAGCGCGGCGGTATGGCGGCTTACGACAAGAGTATAGGCTTACAGCGCGAAATTCACAATATTGAAAACGCTCCTTTCAGAACCAAATTCGAAAGGGTTTTGAGCGAAATGAAAGGCAACGCCGCGATAGGTTGCATAAGCGATACTGACCCTCAGCCGCTTTTAATGGTCTCTAAGCTCGGTACGTACGCAATATGCACGGTCGGCATAATAAACAATGCCGAAGCGCTTATGCAAAAACTACTTGCAAACGGCGGATATTTCGACGCTATGACGGGCAGCAGAGTAAACTCAAACGAGCTTATTGCAGCCCTTATCAACAGCAAAGACAATTACGTGGAAGGTATACGCTTCGTGCAGGAGCAGGTAGATGGTACGGCGTCAATTCTCCTTCTTACGGATAAAGGCACGCTCATTGCCGCAAGGGATAAAATGGGCAGGCTTCCAGTACATATCGGAAAATGCAGCAACGGCTATTGCGTATCGTTTGAAAGCTTTGCCTACAAAAAATTAGATTACGCGGACGAGCGCGAACTCGGTCCGGGTGAAATAGTTGAAATTTCTGCAGACGGAATAACCCAGCTTTCGCCACCGGGCAAAGAGATGAGGATTTGCGCGTTTTTATGGACTTATTACGGTTATCCCACTTCGAGCTACGAGGGCGTGAACGTTGAAGTTATGCGCTGTAAAAACGGAGAAATTTTTGCGAAGAACGACGCAAAGACGCACGATATGAACCAGATAGATTACGTCGGCGGCGTTCCCGATTCGGGTACGCCCCACGCGATAGGCTATTCAAATGCGTGCAAGATTCCGTTTGCCCGTCCCTATATAAAATACACTCCGACCTGGTCAAGAAGCTTTATGCCCGTAAATCAGTCGGAGAGGAATAAGGTTGCTAAAATGAAGCTTATCCCCGTGCACGAATTTATAGACGGAAAGCGGTTGCTTCTCGTGGACGATTCCATAGTGCGCGGCACACAGCTTAAAGAAACGGTTGAATTTTTGTATTCGCACGGTGCTAAAGCCGTGCATATGCGTTCGGCTTGTCCGCCGATTATGTACGGTTGCAAATATCTCAATTTCTCGCGTTCGTCGGGGGATATGGATTTGATAACACGCCGCACTATGCTTGAACTCGAAGGTGAGGAAGCGGTAAAATATATGGCGGAATACAGCGATTCCAATACCGAGCGCGGTAAGGCTATGCGCAAGTCTATTTGCGATAAATTCCATTTTGAATCGCTTGAATTTCAGTCTCTCGAAGGACTTATCGAGGCAATAGGTATCGAGCCTTGTAAGCTTTGCACTTATTGCTGGACTGGCAAAGAGTAAACTGTAAGGAGTATCACGGTGAATATTTCATATAAAGACAGCGGCGTCGACGTCGAAAGAGGATATAAGGCAGTTGAGCTGATGAAAAAGCATGTCAAGTCAACTTATACCGACGGCGTTTTAGGCGATATTGGTTCGTTCGGCGGATTTTTCAAAATGCCGAAGGGCATAAAGCGCCCAGTACTCGTTGCGGGCACGGACGGCGTAGGCACAAAGCTCAAATACGCTATTATAGCGGATAAGCACGATACAATAGGCATAGACGCAGTTGCAATGTGCGTAAACGATATTGTTTGTCAGGGCGCGCAGCCTCTGTTCTTTTTGGACTATTTTGCAACCGGTGCGCTCAGCCCCGAAAAGGTTGCAACCGTAGTTTCCGGAGTAGCCGAGGGGTGCCGTCAGTCTGGTGCCGCTCTGATAGGCGGTGAAACTGCGGAAATGCCCGGTTTTTATCCAGACGGTGATTACGATATAGCCGGATTTGCCGTAGGCGTAGTAGACAGAAAAAAGATAATAAACGGCGCAACAATCAATGAAGGCGACGTCCTTATAGGCATCAAATCGAGCGGTATTCACTCTAACGGTTATTCGCTTGTAAGAAAGCTTTGGGGCGAAGATTTGAAAGAGCTTGAAAAATTTGACGAGGAGCTCGAAGCGGCGCCTATCAACGTGCTTTTAACGCCTACCAAAATTTACGTCAACAGCATTTTAAAACTTATAAAAGCGGTAAAGGTAAAGGGTATCGCTCATATAACGGGCGGCGGCTTTATAGAGAATATTCCCCGCATTTTCCCCGAAGGAATAGGTTGCGAAATCGATACTAATTCCTACGAAGTGCCCGCAATATTCAAGATAATGCAAAGAAAAGCAAATCTTTCCGACGAGCAGATTTACAATACTTTCAATATGGGTATAGGTATGGTAGTTTGCGTCGACCCCGCCGACGTCGTCAAGACTATTGCCCAGCTTGAAAAGACAGGCGAAAGCTGCGCGGTAATAGGTGAAACCGTAAAGGGAAGCGGAGTAATTTTAAAATGAAGCGCATAGTGGTATTTGCAAGCGGAGGCGGCACGGATTTTCAGTCGATAATCGACGCAAATGCGCAAGAAAAATTTTGTGAAATAGGGCTTTTGATTACATCCAAAGACTATATAGGTGCAATAGAAAGGGCGCGCAAAAGCAGTATTCCCGTACAGGTGTTTGAAAGTAAATTTTATTCAAGCAACGAAGAAATGTACGAGGAACTGACCTATGTTCTTAACATTAACCGCATTGATTACATAGTGCTTGCGGGATGGCTTAAAATCATTCCGGAAAGCTTTATTAAGACTTTTAAGGACAGAATTATTAATATTCACCCCTCGCTTATCCCCGCCTTTTGTGGCGCGGGCTATTACGGCATAAAGGTTCATGAAGAAGTAATAAAATACGGCGCAAAGGTTTCTGGCTGTACCGTACATTTCGTCAACGAAGTTCCCGACGGCGGTGCGATAATAGCGCAAACGGCGGTGGAAGTAAAAGACGACGACACGCCGCAAACGCTTCAACAGCGCATATTAGTCGAGGAACACAAGCTTTTGCCGTATTGCGTCAGAAAGCTGTGTGAGGGCAAAATAATCAAAAACGGCAGAAAGGTTACTATCGTATAGGGCGGAGGGATTAAAATGATAATGAAAAAAAGAGCGCTTGTTTCCGTTTCGGATAAGTCGGGCGTGGTTGAGTTTTGTAAGGGCTTAGTAAAAAACGGTTTTGAAATTATCTCTACGGGCGGCACAGCTAAGGTATTAAAGGACGCGGGGATAGCGGTTACAGGCATATCCGAAATTACGGGATTTCCCGAGTGCCTTGACGGCAGAGTAAAGACTTTGCATCCTAACGTACACGCCGGACTACTTGCAATGCGTTCCAATCCGGAGCATATGGCTCAGCTTGAAAAGCTAAATATTAACACTATTGATATCGTCTGCGTAAATTTATATCCCTTCAAAGCAACTCTTGCCAATGGCGCGGACTTTGCCGAGTGCATTGAAAACATAGATATAGGCGGACCTACTATGATACGCGCCGCCGCAAAGAATTATCAGGACGTAGCAGTAATCGTCGACCCCAAAGACTACGACAAGGTATTAGGCGAACTTGAAAACGGAGGAGTAACTCTCGAAACGAAGAAATATTTGCAGTATAAGGTATTTGCGCATACCGCGGTTTACGACAGCCTTATATCAAACTATCTTGCCGCACAGCTTGGCATAATGTTCCCCGACGAGGTAACTTTTGCTTACTCCAAGGCGCAGGATATGCGCTACGGCGAAAACCCCCAGCAGCAGGCAGTTTTCTATAACGAGCAGTTTATCCGCAAAGGTTCACTATCTTCTGCAAAACAGCTTTGGGGCAAGGAGCTTTCCTACAATAACATCAACGACGCTAACGGTGCGTTGGAGCTTTTAAAGGAATTCGGCACTACTTGCGCGGTAGTGGCTTGCAAACACGCCAATCCCTGCGGCGTTGGTACGGGTAAAACTATATACGAGGCGTATATGCGCGCCTACGAGTCCGACCCTGTTTCCGTGTTTGGTGGAATACTTGCAATTAACGGCACGGTGGATAAGGATACTGCAGAGGAAATCAATAAGATTTTCATTGAAATAGTAATGGCGCCCGCATATACGGAAGAAGCGCTTGAAATTTTAAAACAAAAGAAAAATATCCGCCTTTTGCAAATTGCCGATATCTCGGCAAAACGTGAAAGCACGGCTTACGATATGAAAAAGGTTTACGGCGGTCTACTCGTTCAGCAGTACGATGAAAGTCTTTTAAAGGGCGAAGACCTTAACTTATTTACCCAAAAGGCAACAGTCGAAGTATCAACTCTTCCCAGCGGGAAGCAAAAGACGGTTTACGGCTTAGGCGTAGTAACTTCACGCGCGCCCACCAAGGAAGAAATTGAGGCAATGCTTTTCAACTGGAAAGTTGTTAAGCACACAAAATCAAACGCAATAGTCATAGGCAAGAGCGGCAGAACGACGGGTATCGGTATGGGACAGACAAACCGTATCTGGGCGGCACAGCAGGCAATTGCGCACGCTGGCAAAGAGGCTGAGGGTTCGGTTATGGCTTCCGACGCGTTTTTCCCTTTCCCAGACTGCGTTGAAGAGTGCGTGAAGGCGGGCATAACCGCAATTATCCAACCGGGCGGTTCAATTCAGGACAAAGCATCGGTAGACGCCTGCAACGCCGCGGGTATAGCTATGGTATTTGTCGGCGACAGACATTTTAAGCATTAATTTTAAGGAAATATTTATGAACGTTTTGGTCGTAGGCAACGGCGGTAGAGAACACGCCATATTGTTAGCCTTAAAAAAGAGTAAGCGTGTAGATAAGCTTTACTGCATGAAAGGCAACGCAGGTACTGCGGAAATTGCCGAGAACGTTGACGTTGACTATATGGACGTGGAGGCGGTAAAAAATTACGCGCTTTCCCACCCCGAAATAGATTACTACGTGGTCGCCCCCGACGACCCCTTAGCGATAGGGCTTGTGGACGAATTAGAGAGCATAGGCAAACGCTGTTTCGGACCGAGAAAGGACGCCGCTATAATCGAGGCAAGTAAGGCTTTTTCAAAGAGCCTTATGCAAAAGTACGGCATACCCACGGCTGAAGCGCAGACCTTCGACAACTACGACAAGGCTTTGCAGTATGTTCGCGAGAAGGGCGCGCCTATAGTTCTGAAAGCTGACGGTCTTGCACTAGGTAAGGGTGTTCTCGTCTGTGAGGATTTAAAGCAGGCGGAAGATGGCTTAAAGAAAATAATGCTCGATAAGTCGTTCGGCAAAGCGGGCAACGTAATCGTTATCGAGGAGTGTATGAAAGGACTTAAATACACCCCCGGTGAAGAAGTTTCCGTTCTTGCATTTACTGACGGCAAGACGATAGTTCCAATGATAACCTCTTGCGACCATAAGCGCGCTTACGACAACGACAAGGGGTTGAATACTGGCGGTATGGGTACGTTTTCGCCTTGCCCCTTTTGGACGAAAGAGCTTGAAGAAGAAGTGTTGAAAAATATAATGATTCCAACGATAAACGCAATGAACGCCGAGAGCAGAACCTTTAAAGGCTGTCTGTACTTCGGGCTTATGCGCACAGATAAGGGAATTAAGGTTGTCGAGTACAATTCGCGGTTCGGCGACCCTGAAACGCAGGTCGTACTTCCTATGTTGAAAACCGACTTGCTGGATATCTTCGAAGCCGTCACCGACGAGAGACTTTCGGATATTAGAATTGAATGGGACGACGGTGCCTGCGTTTGTGTAGTGCTTGCAAGCGGCGGTTACCCGCTTTCATATGCAAAGGGTAAAGAAATTACTTTGGGCGACACGGGCGATACTTTAATAGTTCACGCAGGTACAGCGGTAAAGGATAATAAACTCGTTACTGCGGGCGGCAGAGTGCTTGGCGTTGTCGCAAAAGGTAAAGATGTAGAGGAAGCGCGTAAAAAGGCTTATAAGGCGGTAGATAATATCAGTTTTGAAAATATGCAGTATCGAATGGATATAGGCTTGAAGTACAGAAAAGGTTAAGATATGATATACAGAATTTTCGTTGAAAAAAAGGATAACTTACAGGCAAAAAAAGTTATCGAGGACGTGCGCAATCTTCTCAAAATAGACGTTAAGGACGTGCGCAAGCTCATTCGTTACGACGTTGAAGGACTCACGGAAAAGGAATTTAAATCGGCTGTTCCGTGCGTATTTTCCGAGCCCCCTGTAGACAACGTTTACTTTGAAAACGTGAGTTTCGATAGCGAATATAAGGTATTTGCCGTAGCTTATCTTACAGGGCAGTATGACCAGCGTGCCGACAGTGCGGCTCAGTGCGTTCAGCTCCTCACGCAAAAAGAGCGTCCTTTTATAAAGTGTGCCAACCTCTATGCGATTTCAGGCGTAGATTACGACCAGCTTGAAAAAATCAAAAAGCATTTGATAAACCCTGTGGAAAGCGAGGAAGTAGAGCTTGAAAAACCTCAATCACTCGCCCACGTTGCGGTTGCGGCTGAGGAAGTAAAGGAAGTTGAAAACTTCATAAAATTCACAGCCGAAGAGATAAAAGAATATCACACAAAAATGGGGCTTGCAATGTCCGTCGAGGATTTGGCTTTCGTTCGCTCGTACTTTGAAAGCGAAAAACGCAATCCTACGGAAACGGAAATAAGGGTAATCGACACCTACTGGTCAGACCATTGCCGTCACACAACCTTTGCAACCGAAATAAAAAATATAGAAGTAAAGGGCAACAACGTTCACGTTGGTAAAGCGTTAAAGCTCTATAACGACCTGTTCAAAGAATTATATAAGGGCAGAAATGACAAATATCCCTGCTTAATGGATATTGCCACTATCGCGGTTAAAAAACTCAAAAAGGAAGGGCTTTTAAACAACCTTGACGAGTCTGACGAAATAAACGCGTGTTCTATAAACGTGGACGCAATCCTCGACGGCAAGCCCACAAAATACACGGTGATGTTCAAGAACGAAACGCACAACCATCCCACGGAGATAGAGCCTTTCGGCGGTGCGGCAACCTGCCTCGGCGGCGCTATCCGCGACCCGCTTTCGGGCAGAACATACGTGTTGCAGTCTATGCGCGTTACGGGTGCTTCCGACCCGACCGAGCCCATTTCAGAAACTCTCCCCGGGAAGCTTCCCCAGCGGGTTATTACCAAAACCGCGGCGGCAGGGTTTTCCTCATACGGCAACCAGATAGGTCTTGCCACGGGGCAAGTGGACGAGGTGTATCACCCCGGTTACAGGGCAAAGCGACTTGAAACCGGTTTTGTAGTCGGCGGCGCCCCCTCGGATATGATTTACCGTGAAAAACCCAAAAAGGGAGATGTAATTTTACTTCTCGGCGGTGAAACGGGGCGCGACGGTTGCGGAGGAGCAACGGGTTCTTCCAAGGCTCACGACAAGCAGTCTGTTTTGACATGCGGTGCGGAAGTTCAGAAGGGAAACGCGCTCACGGAAAGAAAATTACAGCGCCTGTTCTTAAATAAAAACGCAACCACTTTAATTAAGAAATGTAACGACTTCGGTGCGGGAGGTGTTTCCGTCGCTATAGGCGAGCTTGCAGACGGACTTGTAATCGAGCTTGACAAGGTGCCTAAAAAGTACGAGGGACTTTCCGGCACTGAGCTGGCCATATCGGAATCGCAGGAGCGCATGGCGGTAGTAGTCGCTGCGGAAAACGTTGAAAAGTTCGCTGCGCTCGCCGCAGAGGAGAACCTCACGGCAACGCCCGTTGCAACTGTAACCGACGACAGAAGAATGAAGATGTATCACCATGGGAAGGCTATCGTTAATATTTCGCGTGATTTCCTCGATACAAACGGCGTAAAACAGATTACGGATGCGGAAATTTATGAAAATGTAACGGATTTCTTCGTCACTCCCGAAGAAGAAGCATTCGGTGAGAAGTTTAACGGAACGCTATCTCAGCTCAACGTTTGCTCTAAAAAGGGACTTGCGGAAACATTCGACAGTACTATCGGCGCAAAGTCGGTATATATGCCCTTCGGCGGAAAATATCAGCTTACACCCGTGATTGCTATGGCGGCAAAATTTACGGGCGGCGAAACTGACGACTGTACGGTTTCCGCATACGGCTATAATCCCGAGCTTATGTCGTCGTCACCGTTTACGGGTGCGATATACTCTATCGTCGCTTCAGTGTCAAAGGTAGTTGCAAGCGGTGCGGATTATAAGGATATCCGCCTTACCTTGCAGGAGTTCTTTATGCGTCTTCGCGACGATAAAAAGCGTTGGGGCGTTCCGCTTTCGGCAATGCTCGGCGCACTTTACGCTCAAATTAATTTAGGGCTTGGCGCAATAGGCGGTAAAGACAGTATGAGCGGCACTTTCGAGGATATCGACGTTCCGCCTACGCTCATTTCATTTGCGCTTGCGCCCGCAAAGGCAAGCGGACTTATAACCAACGTTCTGGATAGGGCGGGTAGGAAATTATATCTGTTACCTGTGCCCAAAGATATGTACAATGTTCCCGACTTTACTGCATTAAAGCAGGTATATGTCGCAGTGAACGCAGGCATTAAGAGCGGGGTTATAAAATTCGCAACCATAGTCGAAAAGGGCGGTGCGGCGGCAGCGGTTGCAAAATCGTGCTTCGGTAACGGTTTGGGCTTCAACTTCGAATGTCCTTACGGTGCAGCGTTTAAAGAGGGCTACGGCGATATAATCGTCTGCGTTGAAGATGAAAACGCACTCGACGGTTTGAAGTATATATACCTCGGTCAGACAGCGGAAAAAGACTTCACACTCGGAGACGAAAAGGTAAGCTATAACGAGGCTTTATCCTCGTACGTAAATAAGCTTGACGGCGTATTCCCCGTAACCGCCGCGGCGGAGGGAGATATTCCTGACTGCTACTGTAAAAAGAGCGGTAAGTATTCGTCTATTGCAATAAAAACCACTAAGCCGCGTGTGTTTATTCCCGCGTTCCCCGGAACCAATTGCGAATTAGACACCGCACGCGCATTCAGGGCGGCGGGCGCTGAAACGGAAATACTCGTTATTAAAAACCGCACTCCGTCAGACATTGAGGAAAGCGTAAACGCAATAATTAAGGCTATCGACCGCGCAAATATAATTGCATTTCCGGGAGGCTTCTCCGGTGGTGACGAACCCGACGGCTCGGGCAAGTTCATTGCAACTACATTTATGAATCCCGCCGTGTCGGAAAGGATTATGGAGCTTCTGAACAAACGCGACGGCTTAGTGCTTGGTATATGCAACGGCTTTCAGGCACTTATAAAGCTCGGTTTGGTTCCTTACGGCGACGTGCGTCCGCTTAAAGAAACTTCGCCGACATTGACTTACAATAATATTTCGCGGCACGTTTCAACAATGGTAAATATCCGCGTGGCTTCTACAGTAAGTCCCTGGCTTTCCGGCTGTAAAGTAGGGGAAGTATATTCCGTTCCCGTATCTCACGGCGAGGGCAAAATAGTCGCTCCGTTAAAAGAGCTTGAATTAATGAAAGCAAAAGGACAAATTGCTGCACAGTACGTTGATTTGACCGGTAAGCCTACTATGGAAGGTCCGTACAACCCTAACGGCAGTATGTGGGCGATAGAGGGTATAACTTCACCCGACGGCAGAGTGTTCGGTAAAATGGGACACAGCGAAAGAAAGGGAGAAAATCTTTATAAAAACTTTGACGGCAATTTCGATATGAAGATATTTGAAAGCGGCGTTAAATACTTTAAATAAATGACTGTACGATAAAATAAAGGAGTAAATGTATGAAATGTTTATTTTGCGGGTGCGAGGATAGCAAGGTAATAGACAGCCGTTCCGCCGACGAGGGCAGGACGATACGCCGCCGCAGAGAATGTACTAATTGTGGCAAACGATATACCACTTACGAAACTATTGAAGATACGCCAGTGCTTGTCGTAAAGACGAGCGGACTTCGTCAGGCGTTCGATGCGCGTAAAATCAGAAACGGAATAATTAAGGCTTGTGAAAAGCGCCCCGTTCCGCTTACCGCTATCGACGAAATGGTTGCCGCCGTTACCAAAAAGGTTTACAATTCTCTCGAACAGGAAATTTCCTCGAAAGAACTTGGTGAAATGGTAATGGAGGAGCTGAAAAAATACGACGAGGTTGCGTATGTCAGGTACGCAAGCGTTTACCGTTCGTTTAAAGACGTTGAAAGCTTTATGAACGAATTACAGATTTTAATGGAAAATAAAAAGCTGTGATTAATTTAAAAACAAAAAAAGTCGTCGTGGGCGGCGTGTTTATCGGAGGCGGTTCAAGCGTTAAAATCCAATCTATGTGCACAACCAAGACTAGCGATATTTCAGCTACGTGCGCACAGATTGCCGCGCTTGAAAACGCGGGTTGCGAAATTATACGCGTTTCCGTTCTGGATGAAGCTGACGCGCTCGCTATAAAACACATTAAAGATTACATAAATATCCCGGTCGTTGCGGATATTCATTTTTCGTGCAAGCTTGCCTGCCTTGCAATCGAAAACGGTGCGGACAAGGTGCGCGTAAATCCCGGCAATATCGGCGGTGAAAGTGAGATAGAACGCGTTGCCGCTGCCATAAAGGCGCACAAAATTCCGGTGCGTGTTGGAGCAAATACCGGCAGTGTCGAAAAAGAATTTTTACAAAAATACGGGAAAAATGAAAATTCACTCGTTGAAAGCGCGCTAAAAAGCGCCGCCTTATTTGAAAAATACGGCGTAAACGATATAGTAATTTCCGTCAAGGCATCGGATGTTCCGCTTACCGTAAAGGCGTACAGGCTTTTATCCTCGCGTACGGATTACCCCCTGCATATAGGCGTTACTGAAGCGGGGACTGAGGAAATGGCTGTTGTCAAATCGAGCGCGGCTTTGGGTGCGCTTTTAATTGACGGAATAGGCGATACGTTGCGCGTGTCCGTTACTGACGACCCTGTAAAGGAAATCATTGCGGCAAAACGTCTTTTACGCGCCGTAGGGCTAGATAAAAATTTTGTAAACGTAATTTCGTGCCCTACCTGCGGAAGATGCCGCTGGAATTCTATGGAGCTCGCAAAAAAGGTTACGGCGTTCACGGAGAATATAAGTAAGCCTTTAAAGATAGCAGTTATGGGCTGCGTAGTCAACGGACCGGGTGAGGCAGGCGACTGCGATTTGGGCATAGCTGGCGCGGAGGATTACTGCGTTATATTCAAGGGTGGTAAAATTATTAGGCGGATAGAGGCAAAGGAAGCCGAAACAGAGTTTTTTAAGGAGATAAACGCTTTAATACATGACAGATAAAATTTTATCCGAATTGCGCTTATCGTGCGCAAATCTGAAAAATGCAATAATGCGCCGCGTTACACTTAACAAATGTGAAAAGCTCGTTATGGTGAGCCTTGTGACGGATACAGCGTTTACCATAGCTGACAAAACGGCGGCAGTTGAAATAATTAAAAAATACGTTCCTGACTATTTCAACGCAGAAGTTGAAATATCTAAGCTTACGCCTGACTGTGAAATGGTATGCCGCAAGATATCGGAAGGAATAGGTGTAATTTCCAAAGCAGTTGCCGCAACCATTTCGGAAAATGATATAGCGGTTGAAAAGTGCGCCGACGGTTTTAAATATACTATTGCGGCGGCAAAATCACTTGCCCCGCAAGACTTGTGTGAAAGGTTAGATAATTACCTCAAATCAAATTTTTGCGGCAACTTTTACGGAAACTCAGCCGAGTCCGACAAAAACATTCAGGATTTGGAAGTGGAGGAAACTTACGACGAGCCTGAATTTGAGATGCCCGTCCGCACGTTTAAAATAAGCGGTTTTGAATTTTTGGAAGGTGATAAAATACAAAAGACGGCGGTATATCTTTCCGATTTGAACCTTGTCCGCGACGACGTGGTGCTTTGCGGCGAAATAGAGGATATGCAGGAGCGCAAGTATACCAACAAAAACGGCGTTGAAAAGGTATATTATTCTTTTCAGTTAAACGACAGGACTGCCTCGCAGACTATTACATATTTTACAAGATTAAAATCGATTGAAAATATTAAAGCACTTAAGATTGGCGACAGCATAGTGTGCACTGGTGTGAATGAAGAATTCAGGGGCAATTTGCGCTTTACTGCAAAGACTATCGACT
>JAIDRY010000136.1 GCA_029061465.1 Clostridia bacterium | reverse complement strand
TTATCTTTGGGAATATCAGTGAAAATATTATCATCACAGTGGATATCAGCGTTATATCCAAGCGCCGTTATTGCCCTGCAAATCTCAGCAACTTCGTTATATGCTATCGTCCTGTTTTTAATAATTTTACCGCTTTCAATATCGGCAATAACGCACCCCTGATTTGCAACAACCAATCCCTTTAACCCGAGTTCTCTTACTCTTGGAAGTATCGAACACAACATTCTACCTGTACATACAGCAAAAATACCGCCGCATGTCACGTAATTTTCTATTGCTAATTTAACGCTATCTGAAATCTGTTGATTATCGTCAATAAGTGTTCCGTCAAAATCTGAAACAATTAATTTGTAATTAATTTTGTTCATATATTTTCTTTTAAATATTCTTTAATCTTTTGCGCCTGCGCCAGCGATATGCCGTCTATCGACGATATTTCCTCTACACTTGCATTCATAATTTTATCAAGCGTGCCAAACTTTTCTAAAAGTGCAATCCGCCTTACCTTGCCTATGCCTTCGATTTCCGTCAACACACTCTGCAAATTGCGCTTTGAATGTATATTACGGAAGTACGTTATGGCAAATCTGTGTGCTTCGTCACGAATTCGTTGCAGCATTTTAAGCGAATAGTCTCTGTGAGGAATTTTTATACTTTCTTCGGAATACAAAGTAAAAACTTCCTCCTCTCTCTTTGCAAGCGAAACAAGCTCTATACCCGTTATATTTTTATTATCGAATATTTCCTTAACTGCGGAAAGCTGTCCCTTACCGCCGTCGATTATGATTAAATCCGGCTTAGGAAACCTGTCTTTGTCCTCACTTTCAAGTTTATCAAGTCGCCTTGTAAGCACCTCTTGAAGTGAAGCGAAATCGTTTGCTCCTTCAACAGTCTTTATCCTGAATCTTCTGTAACTGCTCCTATCCGCCTCACCGTCGATAAATACTACCATTGAGCCGACTTTGTCTACTCCGCTGATATTCGAAATATCGTAACACTCCATTCTACGCGGATAGCGTTCAAGAGAAAGTTGTTCTTGCAATTTTTTGCAAGCGTTCACCGTCATGTCGTCTTTATGCTTTATCTTGTCTACAGATTTATCAAGATACTCTTCTGCGTTTTGCTTAGCCATTTTAAGAAGTTTTGATTTGTCGCCCTGTTTTGCAAGTGTTATTTCAACACTTTTACCGAATTGTTCTTTGAAATAACTTTGCAATAGCTCCTTTTCACAGAATTCTTCCGCAATAATTTCAGCGGGAACGTCGTGGTTACGGTAAAACTGGGTTATAAAGCTTGTAAGCACTTCGCCGTCGGACATATGCGCCTCGTCAAGGGCAAAATTGCTTCCACCCTGCATTATACCTTTTCGCGTGACAAGTACGTTTACAGCCGAATATAAACCGTTTGTCGCGTAAGCAATAATATCTGCGTCAACATATCTGCTAAGCGAGGTTATCCGCTTAGCTTCAAGTTTTGACAGCATTTCAAGCTTATTTTTATAATCTATTGCAAGCTCAAAATTTTCGTTCTCGGCGGCAGAAAGCATTTTAGCTTTTAACGTATCTTCAGCATCCTTATAATCTCCGTCAAGAAAAGCCAGCGCCTTTTTAACCTGCTCTTTGTAAGTCCCTTCATCAACCTTACCGGCGCACGGTGCAAGACATCTGCCTAAATGATAGTTAAGACATTCACGCTTCTTACCCGTGGTCTTCGTATGACACAGCCTTACGTTATAAGTCAATTGGACTGTGTCGAGAATATCACGGCAATTTATTCCGCCCATAAAAGGACCGAAATATTTGCATCCGTCCTTTGCTGTCTTTCTCGTAATATAAAAATTAGGGAAACCCTCGCGCATATCAACCTTAATATACGGATAGGTTTTATCGTCTTTTAAAAGAATATTGTATTTAGGTTTATATTTCTTTATTAAATTATTTTCAAGCGCAAGCGCATCGATTTCAGAGCCTGTAATAATATAGTTAAAATCCCTAATGTTTTCAACCATTTTCATTACTTTCTCGGGCTTAGGAGAATTATGAAAATACTGCCGCACTCTGTTTTTGAGTATGCGCGCCTTTCCGACGTAAATAACGTTTTGATATTCGTCGAGCATAATATAAACTCCGGGTTTATCCGGAAGGAGTTTTAACTTTTCCCTGATAACGTCAGCCATTACTAAAATTATACCATATATGAAGCAAATTTGCAAAACAAAAAATCTTGCGGCAATGCAAGATTTTTTGTTATTAATTAATTGTGGTGAACGCCTGCAAGCGCCTTAACTACGGAAGGAACATCCTTTACTTCGTCCATACGCTCTACGTTTGATTTTTTATTAACTGAGTCGTAATAAAATAACTGTGAATTAGTATCGAAGTCCTGACCGAACGCATTGGTGTTTTCTACTTTTTGCGTTCTGTCAGATACAACTTTATCAGAATCATACGAAGTTTTAATAAACTCGCATTTAAAAACTTTTATAACACCGCCACTTTTTATTTCTAACGGATTTTTTGCATTATCAAAATAGCAGTTTTCAACAAACGCATATCCCGAAGCTCTTATTGAAAGGCACGTACTTGTCGTTTTATAATAATAGTTATTGTACATATGCATATTTGCCTGACGAGCAAGTGGCAACCTGCTTTTACAAGTATCGTAGAAGTTATGATGGAAAGTAACGTTTGCCGTCATATGCGTATCACCACCGCCGATAAGCCCAGTTTTATGCGTCTTGATATAGTGGTTATATGAAATAGTTATATAAGAACATTTTTTGAAGTCAGTCGAGCCGTCACCGTCGTGCTTATCCTGCTCGTTACAAACGTCCCAATAATTTATCCCCTCGCAGAAAGTGTTGTTGTGCACCCAAATTCTTTGCGAATCGAAATTATCTGCATTATCCGCGTCGGTACCGCCTTCGAAGCTACATGCGTCCTCGGTATAGTCGTCAAAGGTTATATTTCTGACTTCAATCGAGAAGCACTTTTTCCACGTCATACCCCACTGGAATATTTTCGAGTCACTCCCTATACCTTCGACTGTTACGTTCTTCGCCCCTGAAATCGGACAATCGTTCCAACACGAGTCAAACTCTTTTTTAGAGCTGTCGTACCTCATCTGACTTGAAAGACCCTCCAATTCTGCATATACACTCGTGTTCAAAGTATTGAACCCGCCTTTTATTAAATCTGCCTGAGAGTAAGTCTTTTTCGATAGTTTCGCACCATCTTTACCGAGAGTATTTTCAATCAATATATCGGGAGTAATCTGACCCGAATAACTTTTTTCATTCCATGTTGCCGCACCGACTGTGCCAATGATGCGCACTATTACCGGCTTAGTCGCTTTGGACGCATTACCGAGTATTCCGACAATGCCCTTTATCTTGGAATTCCAAGGACAAACGACGGTATTTTTCGTGTCTTCAGTTACGTAAATTATATATGCACCGCTCTTTGGTGTACCGTCTGCGTTGTAGCCGCCTATTCCGTCTTTATAATCGCTCTTACCGATATTGAAATGCGCATAACCAGAACGGTCGTACGAAGCTACATTAACGTCGGTTGTAACGCTTACAGAACCCGCTGTAACTTTTATGGTGTAATCACCTTTTGAAATACCTACTATATCAGCGCGTACTATATCATTATTAACACGAATTAATTGGCTGTCGATTTTTACGTATTTACTATCACTACTTGATTTTGATTTGTATTCTACGATATAATTACTAACGCCGTTAAGTGTGGAAAATTCAACATATGCTCCTTCTTCATATCCGCCGTATGAACTTAATGCTAATTCATTAACGATAGATTTTACCCATTTAGCGTAAAAATCTTTGTTTCCGTTATCAGCTACGCTGATTTTATTTGTTTTATTTTGTGTACAATCTATATCACTGTACCACCCGTCGAACGTATAGCCGCTTTTTTCAGGTGTCGGCAAAACCGTTTGCGTGTTATAAGTATACGAAGTTACATTATCTGTGCCGGTATACTTAGTATTATCGATATATAAATTTACCGAATAAGTTTCACCTCTCCATTTT
Organism: Clostridia bacterium; assembly: GCA_029061465.1. Taxonomy (GTDB): domain Bacteria; phylum Bacillota; class Clostridia; order Christensenellales; family Borkfalkiaceae; genus Coproplasma. Next base: position 3,911 of record JAIDRY010000136.1, on the reverse strand, counting down.
GCATAATAAGTCTTATTTCCCTTATCGGTACTTAAAATTTTGGTCACAGCACTTCCGTCAAATTCGGAATCAGCATACCACCCTTCAAAGACATAATATTGTTTACTAATCGTAACAGGTAAGGTAACCTCTTCACCTTCCGTATAACTATCGGGAGCGCCATCAAGCGTACCACCGTTGGTGACAAAATTTATACTGTATACTTCAGGAGGCGTAACTACCTGACCGTTTTTTATCCATTTAGCGTAATATTTTTTATTACCGTTTTCGTTTATACTAATCTCATCTGTTTTGCCTTGCGTACAGTTCAAATCTGTATACCAACCGTCAAACGTGTAACCGCTTTTTTGAGGGACAGGCAAATGCGTATGCGTATTATAGGTATACGACGTAATGCAATCAGCACCAGAATATTTTACGTTATCTATATATAAACTTACTGAATAGGTTTCACCTCTCCATTTTGCGTAATAAGTTTTATTTCCTTTATCGGTTTTCAAAATTTCCGTTACCACACTGCCACTGAAATCAGAATCCGCATACCAGCCTTCAAAAATATAGTACTGTCTGCTTATTGAAACAGGCAAAGTAACCCCTTCGCCTTCTGTATAATTACTAACATCATCAATAAGCGTGCCACCATTGGTGACATAAGTAATGTTATAAACCTCGGGTGTCGTTACGGGAGGGTTCTCGGTATGATTGGGGTCTTTATTCGGGTTATTTTCACCACCTAACGAAGTATCGGGTTTATCTTTTTTAAACAAATCATCAAACGCATCACAAGCGGTAAAATTCATTAATGATAGCGCCAAAATAAACGCCGATAAAAATAAAATAAATTTTTTCATGTCGATTTTCCCCAAAAGTTTTCTAAGTATATTTTATCATTAATATATGTCAATTGCAACAGTTTTATAAAAAAATAAGGTGCGTAGAAATAAGCACCTTACTTTTAACATTAATAACCTAAAAACTCAACACCTTTTAACATAACGTCGTTTACCGTATCATTGACAAGGCTGTAAAATATAATTTTGCCGCACCGTTCACTTTTTACTATCCCAAGGTTCTTTAACAACCTCAGCTGGTGCGAAACAGTTGTTTGATTTATATCAAGTACCCGCGACAAATCGGTTACGCACATCTCGGATATTGCAAGAGCTGACAACATTCTAACCCGCGTTGCATCGGCAAATATAGAGAAAAAGCAAACGATACTATCCAGAACATCTCCTTCCGGCACGTATTCCAAAACCAAATCTTTAGTGCGTCTGTCTAAAAGCATTGTGTCCTGCATACGACACCTCCTGTAATTAATTATAAGGCGCATATGCAAATATGTCAAAACGAAGCTTTGTTTTATACTGTCACATTATGGCTTAGTTTGTCACTTAACTTCAATTGATACAACGTTATAACCTGCATCGGTTACAAGTGCGGTTATCTCTTCTTTAGAAACCTCTTCGCGGCTGCGTATCACCGCCAGTTTCTTTTTAAGTTTAACGTCCACCGACACTACGTTTGCAGCAGCAGAAAGCTTATCCTCAACGCGCTTTGCACAGTGCTCACAGCACATTCCTTCAATATTTACGATAGTTTTCATAAAATTATCTTCCTTTATTAATTTTTTATTTTTATATAACAGCAACCGCAGGGCGTTACACACTACGAAAAGCGAGCTTAAACTCATACACGCCGCCGCAATCATAGGATTGAAAGAGAAATTCAAAGCCGAAAACACACCAGCGGCAACGGGAATCATTACGACGTTATAGATGAATGCCCAAAACAGATTTTGCTTTATATTTCTTACCGTAGCTTTGCTTAAATCAAACATAGTATCAAGCGTACGCAAATCCTCGCTGACAAGTACTACGTCCGCAGAGTCTATTGCGACGTCCGTACCGCTACCGATAGCAATACCTACGTCCGCCTGTTTTAAAGCAGGTGAGTCGTTAATGCCGTCGCCGACCATAGCGACGCACCCACCGACAGTTTGACAGTTTTCAACAGCTTTCAATTTATCCTCGGGCATAACTTCGGCAATAAATTCGTCTATACCTACTCCATTCGCAACGGCGGAGGCAGTACGCTTTTCATCGCCTGTGAGCATTGCCACTTTGAAGTTACGCTTTTTTATTAACGCTATTGCATCTGCACTGCCCGACTTAACGGTATCCGCAATGGCTATAAGTGCAATTACTCTCTTGTTATCCGCGAGGTAAATGACGGTTTTACCGCTCTCAGAAAAGCTATCGGCAAGCTGTTTCACGTCAGGCTGTATATTTACATTTTGAATAAGTTTTATGTTTCCGAGAAGATAATTTTTATTCTTGTAAACTGCCTTTGCACCTTGCCCCACTAAATACTCGAATTCGCTTACCTCAAATCCGTTGCCCGCATACTCTACCACGCATTTTGCAAGCGGGTGGTTAGAATTTTTTTCAATACCTGCTGCAAGTTGCAATGCAAAGTCACGGTCGCACTCAAAAGTAATAAAGTCGGTAACCTTTGGTTTGCCCTCTGTTATCGTAGCAGTCTTATCCAGCAATATTGTGTTGAGATTACATACCTTTTGCAGGCTTTCTGCATCTTTATACAGTATTCCAAGTGAAGCGGCTTTGCCCGTTGCAGTCATTATGGCTACAGGAGTAGCAAGCCCCAACGCGCACGGACAAGAAACGACAAGTACGCTTATTGCATAAGTAACACAGTGCGACGGATTAAAACCTCCGTCGATTATCAGCCATACAACGAAAGTAATGAGAGAAATCATCACCACCGCCGGCACAAAAATGCCCGCTATTTTATCGGCAATTTTTTGCAAAGGCGCCTTGCTTGCCCCCGCCTCTTTAACCATTTTAATAATTTTTGAAAGAGTGGTTTCAGCGCCAACCTTTTCAGCCCTGATTCTGATAACTCCGCTTTTCACTATAGCCGCGGAAGTTACAAAATCGTTTTCAGTAACTTCGACAGGCAAGCTCTCTCCCGTCACAGCACATTTATCAACAAAGGCGTTGCCGCTTAAAATGACGCCGTCAACGGGGATATATTCACCCTGTTTTACAACCAGAATATCTCCGACTTTTACTTCTTTTACTGAAATGGTTATCTGATTGCCGTCAACTTCCTTAGTTACTATATCCGGTGCAAGTTTTAGTAATTTTTCAATTTCACCGCCCGTTTTTCTTTTGGACTTTTCTTCAAGCCACTTGCCAACGGTAACAAGCGTTAATATCATTGCCGCCGATTCAAAATGCAAATTCATTGCATTTGCGGATGGATTATTTCCTAAGAATATCAATATCGTAAGGACGAGAGAATATATAAACGATACCCCCGAGCCCAACGCAACGAGCGTATCCATATTTGGTACCCGCTTGAAGACCGCAACCGTTCCGTTTTTAAAAAACTCGTAATTGACGCCTATTATCGCGGCGGAAATTATCGCCTGATACAATGCGAACCACTGTGAATTTCCATGGTGAGGGTTTATAAAATCGGGAATTGGCGCACCGAGCATATGTCCCATAGAAACATACATCAGCGGTACAAGCAAACAAAGTGAAATTATAAACCTGATAAATAATTTTTTATCTACGCTCTTTACCTCTCCCTGCGGCTGTTGCCCCTCATTGTAAATACCGTAACCAAGTGAAGTAACCGTTGAAAAGACTTCCTCTTCGTTTAATATATTTTCATCGTATTCAATTCTCATAGACTTGCCCATAAGACTGACTTCGCAGATAGAAACGCCGTTAAGCTTACCTACAGCCCTTTCTATCCCCGAAGAACACGCTGAACAAGTCATTCCGGTTATATCGTACCTTTTTTCCAAGTTTTGCTCCGTTTAAATTTTTGACTGAAATAACGCGGTCTATGCGATAACTTTACAATAATTATAAAGC
>JAIDRY010000135.1 GCA_029061465.1 Clostridia bacterium | reverse complement strand
TCTTTGTTTTTTCAGGAAAAATCCGCAGATAAAGGGAACAAGCCGTAAAACGCAAATAAACCGTTGTTTGCTCACGCTGGTAAATTCTGCTATAATAAAGTAAACAAAAGGAGGTAAACACCGATGGTGAATTTAAACGAATATTATAACAATTTCAACGAGATAAAAGAAAGACGGAGGGAATAATTATGAAATACTTAACGGAAAGGAGTTTATACTATTATTTTTTAATGCGCGAAGTCGCGGACGTCGGCGTAAACGGCTGGAGCTTTATAGCCAAAAATTTCGGCGCAAAGCCCAAAGAAATAAAAACCTATGAAGCCGTACTTACAAATTCTGCGCTGGACGACCTTTGCACAACCGACGATATAGAAATGTACGGAAACTATCTGAACGGCTATTGCGTTGCCGATACCGAGTTCGGAAAAAGCAAATGCGAGCAAGACGCAATAGCAGCCAAGGCGCTTGCCCTGCATAAACAGCAGGAGCTGTTCAGCGACTCTCTTATAAAAGGCAACAGGCTGCGTACGCTTTCACACAACTACGAGCGCGACCACATAGCGTCCGTTCTGTATGCCATACAAATGCTTTACTTAAACGAAAATAAACAGTGTAAAAAGTTCGCCAAAGAACTCTTGACCAAGGAGCTAAAAGAAGGCAAGAACAGCGACGCGGGGTTAATACTTCTCAACCTTGAAAGCGTAGATACCTGCGATACGGTAAACATTTTACGCAGTCTGCCCGATATGCTTTTGAGGCCAGATATGCTTAAATATCTTGCTAAGCAATACGGAAGCGCCGGCGGCGAAAATCTATTCAAAGATAAGCGGACGATAGGGTTTTAAGGAGGCGCAAGATGAAATTAAATGCTAAACTTATTGACAAATTTGCAAAGAGCGTTCCCGGCGAACAGACGGTATTGCTATCCGCAGACGACGTTGCTAAAGAAAGCGAATACGCCAAATATAAGGCTTTATCAAAGCACGCGCCCGGCATGCCCGTTTCCGCATACAGAGACGAAGACGGGGAACTTCACGTACTTCAACGCAAGGGGTTATGCCACGCTCTTGTAACCGGTTCTACGGGTTGCGGAAAATCTATGCGGTATTTGGAAAACTATCTTTTCAATCTCGACGGCAAGATTTCAGTAATAGTTGCGGACATAAAGGGCGAGCTTTACAGATACACTTCCGAATATCTTAAAGGAATTTACGGCGAAGAAAACGTAAGGTATATGGACTTCATACACCCCGAATATTCGCAAATTCTGTTCAACCCAATTGTTGATATTGCAAGGCGATATCTCGAAGCCGAGCTTTACCCTGAAGAAAAAGAGAGCATAAGAAACGAAGCGCTGGCGGATTTAAAAAAACTGTTCGACAAGCTTTTCCCGATACGCTCGAATGACGATATAAGCTGGGACCAGGGTGCAAGAAGCTTTATCTACGGCATTACGTTGGGACTGTTTGAAGATATGCTTTTAACCCGCGAGCAGGAGCAAAAGACGGGCAGGCGCAGAGTATTACCCGAACAGATTAACTTTGAAACCATTTCGGAAGTATTTTACCGCTTTGACTACGGCGAAGAATTCGAAGATTACGGATTCTTTTCCACAAGGGATAAAGACGACCCCGTATGGAAATATGTTCGCGGTATCATCAACGACCACCCCAAAACCCGGGCTTGTTATATACAGCTTGTTGAAAGTTATTTAGGAGATTACAGTTATCCCGACATTCGCCACCTTACTATAACGGACAACTTTGACGTTAAAACCTTGGGAGACAAACCGCAGGTTATCTTTCTGACATACGATATGACCGACGAGAGAATGAGGGGGTTCGTCAATCAATACATAGTAAAAGCGCTGGACACGTTAAAGCAAAAGGCGATAGATAAGGGTACGCCGTTAGAAACCGCCGTTCAATTCCTTTTAGACGAATTCCCTACGCTGCAAAAGGATAATATTTATCCGACGATATTCAGCGTAGGACGCGGCTTGAACATTTTTATTACGGCGATAGTGCAGGACTTTACTCAGCTTGAAACTTCGTATTCGGGCGGCGTTGCACAGCAGATAAGAAACAACTGTAACCTTACATACTTTTTAGGCACTAACGACATAAACACGGCAAGGGCGGTAAAAGAGCAGATAGGCAGGCACATTATTCCCGACCCCGCAAATTATCTGCAAGGCGGGATAAAGTTTATAGAGGAGTACGTGGTTTCCGAGGACGAGCTTATGCACAGGGTGAAGCCGGGCGACGCTTACATTACGATTAACAATCATATGCCGCTTAAAGGATATTTCGAGCTTTATTTCGACTGCCCCGAATACACACAGTATCCCAAAGCTTCCGGCGACAGAAAACCCGCCATAAATTTTAAGGACCCCAAATACCATTACGATTGCTCGTGGATGGTAAAACGCAGGAGAAGCATATGGGATTGAGAGGAGTAAAACTATGATAAACTATTCGGACCAAGTTTTAAAAGCTTGTATAGAACGGGCGCGCAAGGGGGAAAACAATTTAAACGTTTTCGACTTAATGTACGAAACAAGCCTTGCATACCCCCAATTGAAAGATATACTTGATAAGCTCGTTTTGGAAAACGAGCTTACGTTAATCGATATAAAGACCTATAGATTTACAGGCGATATTAACCGCAAGTTTGAAAATGCCGAACCGAGAAGAATTATATTTGACAAATCGTTTGCAGATAAACGCGATTATCTGGAGCAACGCAGACAAGAGCTTGTTGAAAGAATGCAAAAAGAAGATGATGCGAAAAAACAACGTGAAGAAGAGTTTGATAAACAATTCGCTGAATACGAACGTTTTTTAAAAGAGCAATTGGGAGATATTGAAGAAGACGATGACGACTTTAATAGCCGCATCGAATATGAAGCCGGGCAAAAGGAAAAATTAATTGATTATTTGCAAGTAAGTCTTCAGGAAGAGCGTAAAGTTAAACCTCGGGAAGAAATCCCCGAACATTTGTCATGGGATGACGAAAACGATTTTATACGGTTCTGCGGGGAACAACTTATGGAGCTTGTAAGTACCGATAAAAAAATGGGCAGGCAGGGCGCATTAAATAAAGCAATTGGTTTACTTGAAGAAGTGCGGAAAATCCAAAATCAAAATCTGATTGAAGTATATGAATTTATCGTTTTTGCGTTGCAGAATATGGGTAATTATTACTATCTTAAAATTCGGAACGGTGTGCTGTAAAACGGTTGTACCAAAGAGGTTGTATTTTATATCACCGGAATGATAATTATCGGCAATAGGCGTTGACGGTTTCGGGAACGTTATGCTATAATGTTTCCTACGTATGATGAAAGATAATAAATCCGTAGAAGTGGTTGCAGCGCTAATATGGGATAAGAACAAATTTCTAATTTGTCAGAGGCCGGCAAATAAAGCAAGAGGGCTTTTGTGGGAATTTGTCGGCGGCAAGGTTGAGAAAGGCGAAACGAAAGAACAGGCGCTTGTCCGAGAGTGTAATGAAGAGCTGGCTATAACCGTCCAGCCGCACGAAGTCTTTATGGAAGTTACGCACGAATATCCCGATATTACGATACACTTAACGTTGTTTAACTGCACTATATTGTCAGGTCAACCGCAACTTTTGGAACACAACGACTTAAAATGGATTACGCCCGCAGAAATTGCAAACTATGATTTTTGCCCTGCGGACGATATAATTTTGAAAGAGATAATAAACAGAAGTAAATAAAAAAAGCACCCTGCGGGGTGCTTTTTAAATTATTTATTTAAAACATTACGAGAAGGAAGCCGACGATTACTCCTAAGAAAAGCGCAAAGGCGGGGAGCTTGCTGCGCCACATTAAGATGGATTCGGGCAGGAGTTCGCCGAAAACCACGTACAGCATAGCGCCGCTGGCAAAGCCTAGCGACAGCACTAGCATAATGTCGTTAATGCCGCCGAGCAAGAAACCGAGCAATGCGCCGAACACCGTAGGCAACCCGCTTAACGCGGTAAGCAGTACCGCCTTGAATTTTCCCATTCCGCCCGAAATTAAGGGCACGGAAACCGCCATTCCCTCAGGCACGTTATGCAGTCCTATAACGATTGCAATAATAAATCCACTGCCGGAAAACACGCTTGCAGTAACGTCGGGCGTTAATGCGTAAGAAGCGCCTATAACCATACCTTCGGGAAGGTTGTGAAGCGCTATTGCAAACATCATTACAAGCCCCGCTACAAACAGATTTGACTTTGAATTTTTATGCGACTCGTAGTGGTTGGAGTGAATAAGCTCGTCCAAGTCGTCGGCGGTGGAGGGGTGGTTTTCGTCAATGTGCTTAACTTCGTGATTTGTCTTTTTATCTATGAGCAGGTTTAAAAAATACACCACTCCGTAACCGACTATAACTGCGGCTACAACAATAAGAGGGGTGAGTGCGGGGAGCATTCCGTCCTTCATCATTTCGATAGGCTCGCTCATTAAATCGAAGCATACCACGGCAAGCATAACCCCCGCCGCAAACGATAACAGCAGGCTGACTATTTTATTGGAATCGCGTTTGAGCACGGCGCCGATTACGCCGCCAAGCCCCGTGCCGACTACGCCGGAAATAAAAGTTATTAAAATTATAACCAGATAATCCATAGAGACCATTATAGCATATATGCGCCATAAAGCAAGCATATATAAAGGGTTAAGCGGTTGTTTATAAAAAATGCGCCGCGTCCGTTTTGTTTTTTGAGAACGTAACGGCAGAGACGACAATTTGTTGACATCGCTCGGATTTTTGTGTAGAATAATTGCGTTGTAAAATTTACGAGGAAATTATGGAAGAATCAGAGAAAGAAATTGAAACGGAAGTTCAGGCGGAAGCGGCTGAACAGACAGAGGAACAGCAGGCAGAAAAAC
>JAIDRY010000134.1 GCA_029061465.1 Clostridia bacterium | reverse complement strand
CCGTTTCTTCCATAATCTTCTTGATTACGCAACCTTGCTTACCGATAACGTCGCCAATCTTTTCTGGGTCGATTTCAAAGCTGACAATCTTAGGTGCATATACGGAAAGCTCAGGTGCAACTTCGGGAACACATTCAAGCATTTTGGAAAGAATGAACTGTCTGCCCTCGTTTGCCTGATTGATTGCAGTATGCATTATTTCTTCGGAAATACCCTTAATCTTTATATCCATCTGGATTGCGGTAATACCTTTGGTTGTACCCGCAACCTTAAAGTCCATATCGCCGAGGAAATCTTCAAGTCCCTGAATATCCGTAAGGACTTTGAATTCGCCTGTTTCCTGATTTTTGATAAGTCCCATTGCAACGCCCGCTACGGGTGCTTTAATGGGAACGCCCGCATTCATAAGTGCCATTGTCGAACCGCACACCGAAGCCATTGACGAAGAGCCGTTTGACGAAGTTATATCGTTTACCACCCTTATCGCATAAGGGAAATCATCCTCGGAGGGAAGCACAGGAATGAGAGCGCGCTCAGCAAGTGCGCCATGTCCGATTTCACGTCTACCGGGGGAACGGAGAGCTTTCGCTTCGCCCGTGCAGTAGCCAGGGAAGTTGTACTGATGCATATATCTCTTAGAAGTTTCTTCGTCAAGACCTTCAAGCTTCTGCGCCTCACCGAGCATACCGAGCGTACAAGTAGTAAGCGTCTGGGTTTGTCCTCTCGTGAATATTGCGGAACCGTGTACGCGGGGAAGAACTCCCTTTTCGCACCAAATGGGACGAACGTCTTTAAGTCCTCTGCCGTCGGGGCGGATACCCTTATCAAATATCTTAGCGCGTACCTTTTCCTTTGTGAGATAGTAAAGGCTGTCCTTTATCTCGCGCTTATTGTCGGGATAGATTTCCGCGAAGTGAGCCAAAATTTCAGCTTCGGCTTCATTCTGTCTTCTCTCCCTTTCCTGTCTGTCAAAGGTATCGATTGCCCAGTTAATTTTTTCGCTTGCGTAAGCGCGGACTTCTTTATCAAGTTCTTCGGGAACATGGTAAAGCTCGATTTCAAGCTTTGTCTTGCCGACTTCGGGAACAATTTTCTCCTCAATAAATTTACAAATCTTCTTAATTTCCTCGTGACCGTACATAATTGCGCCGACCATTTCGTCGTTGGTCACTTCATTTGCGCCCGCCTCTATCATGAGAATTGCGTCCTTAGTGCCTGCAAGGTTTAAATGAATTGCGCTCTTTTCTCTTTGAGCAAGGTCGGGGTTGATGACGTACTTACCGTCAACCATACCGACAACAACCGAACCGGTAGGCCCAGCCCAAGGAATATCGGAAATTGCTATTGCGACGGACGAACCTATCATTGCAAGAGGTTCGGGAGATATATCGGGCTCGACGGAAAGCGCCTGAGCCGTAACCACTACGTCGTTGAAAAGTCCCTTGGGGAATAAGGGGCGCAAAGGTCTGTCTATAAGACGAGCCGTCAAAATAGCTTTGTCGCTTGCCCTGCCCTCGCGCTTTTTAAATCCTCCGGGGATTTTGCCGATTGCGTACATCTTCTCTTCATAGTCCACCTGCAAAGGGAAGAAATCCATTCCTTCGCGGGGTGAAGCCGACATACATACCGAAACCATTACCATAGTTTCGCCGCATTTTACCACGCAAGAACCGTTTGTCTGTTCTGCGCATTTGCCCGTTTCAATAACGACTTCTCGGCCGCCGATTTCGAGCTTGAATTGTTTAAAGTTCATTATCCTGTTCTCCTTTTCTGTTCTTGTGCCCGTAACGCCCCGTTACAGACGGTTTTTTAAGAAAAAAAGAGCGCACAAAAGTGACGCTCTTTTTTAGTTACTTCCTTAAACCCAGCGCGGCAACAATGGCACGGTATCTTTCGATATCCTTGTTTTTGAGATAGTCGAGAAGACCTCTGCGGCGACCGACCATTTTCAAAAGACCGCGGCGGGAGTGATTGTCGTGAATATGCTCTTTAAGGTGTTCGTTAAGGTGATTAATTCTCTCGGTTAAAAGAGCAATCTGAACTTCGGGCGAACCTGTGTCGCCTTCCTTAGTAGCGTATTTCGCGATGATTTCCTGCTTTTCCATTTAATTTATCCTCCTATGGAATATTTGCGGGCAACAAAGCAAGCCGTTGAGTATTCGAACCGCTTTGTATCCGTAACGAGAATATAATAGCATATTAAGAAAAAAATAGCAAACAATTTAAACACATTTAACAAATTTTCTTTTATTACCGTTAGCCGTGCGTATCTTCTTCGCTGATTTCTTCTTCGACATCTTCGTCATATTCACATTCTTCATCATATTCGTATTCTTCGTCAGCATAAAGGAAAGTAAAAGTTTCAAGCGGAACCGACCTGCCGTCGGCAGTATATGCAATTACAATAATTTCACGCGGGTTTGCCATTACGTTTGAAAATACCCCGTGAAAATCTTCAGTGTGCCTTTCGTCCCATTTATCAATATAGCAGTAAACCATTCTTTTTTTTGAACTGCCATTATAGGTATTTTCTGAACGAAACATTTTGCCAAAAGTGAAATAAGGATTTGATTTAATAATCTTTTTAACACGCTTTTGCCGTTTAATATATTTGTACAGCAAAGCTATTACACAACTTAATACTATCACGGGAGGCGATAAAGCCATAACACAAACTATAATACCAGGTACTATCGGACCTCCATCAAAGAACTGCGGAATTACGAAAAAACCGATAGGAATTAAATACAATACAACCATAACCGCAAGTATTATTGCCAACAGCTTATAGATAAAATTGCCTTCTGCGGATTTTATCGGCTTACTTAAATCGATATCCAAGAGTTCGTTTGATAGCCCGTCAAAATCATCATCAGAACGCGCCGCTTCGGCAACGACAAACTTCTGCCTGTCCTCTTTAATTAAAGTATACTTGGTCATTACATAGCTTTCGGTTTCAGTAAAAGCAACCATAATATTCTGACCTTCAAAAAATACGTCACCTATTTCAACCCGACTTTTTGCAGACGCAGTTCTTTTACTCATTTTATCGTCGGTAAACTGATATACAAGTTCAAGTTCATCTTGTGTTGTATTGTCATTAACTTGAATTTTACGTTTATGAACACCTAATATCACGCCATCGGTAAGAATACAATTTTCAAAAACCGCACTTTGAGACGTCCGCTTTGCCTTTTGCCTTAAATGATACCAAATAGACGCGCACCAAAATATTACCGTCGTAGCAATCAAAAAAACGGGAATAAGAGTTGAAACCGTATCCTTAAAAAACCATTCAAAGCCAAAACCGAGCACTAATGCTGTACATGCTGAAAAGAAAAACGCAAAAGCTAAAAAAAGATTTGTAGAAGTATGTACACCTAAGAACGAATAGGGTTTTGATTTATCAAGCTTATAAAAGTTTACCTGCGGTTTTTCTTCGCAATCTATTTCATCATTCATTGAAAAGTTTATTTCTGTCATTAATTATTTTATTGATTTTATTTATATAAGTGGGAATATCCTTTGGCGTTGCGTATCGCTCTATTCTGTCCTCGTCCGAATAAAAGCGTTTTGAAATTGCGTTTGCACCTACTGCTATATTATCCGTGATTTC
>JAIDRY010000133.1 GCA_029061465.1 Clostridia bacterium | reverse complement strand
ATTATCAAAAGTGCGTACGGAATATACGCGCTTTTTCTTATAAAGAAAAAGATATTTTTGCGTTCATTTTGTTGTTATTTTCAAGAATAAATGATATAATAAGGAATGAATTATTGTCAGCTTTTCGGAGAATAGAAATGAGAGACAAAAACAGAGAAAAACAAGGTAAAATTTCATATATATTAACAAGGGAAACTTTGGGTATGACGCTAATGTTATTCAGCGTCATTGTGCTCATTATGCTCTTGACTTTTGACGCAGTGTTTGCTGGAATAGGTTCGGGTATCTGTACGTTTATGTACGGTACTTTCGGCTACGGTTCAATATTGCTTACGGCTGTTATCGCGTATCTCGGCGAATGGCTTGTATTTGGAAAAAGAATAAAAATTTCTCCTAAAAAGACAATTACTATATGCCTTACGGCGTTTTCGCTGTTTTTACTTTTCCACGCCGTAACGACGAGAGATTATTCCACTGAACTCAGCTATGGCGGTTACATAAGTGATTGCTATATAAATGCTTCAACAGGCTTTTCCGGATATACTTTCGGTGGAGTAGTTTCCGCATTATTAGTTTATCCCGTTACAAAGCTTGGCGGTTATGTTACGGCTTACGTTTTGTTTTCCGTACTCGTGCTTCTTTGCGGATACCTTACTTTCCTTGCGTTCAGACGCGGCTCGGGCGCAATTGTCGGTTGGAAGAGGAAAGAACGTGTTTCAAATAAAACCGATAAAATCATTGAAGAAACGCATATCGAGAGGGAAGAACCTAAAACCGTGGTTCACGCTCATTTGGATATGGAAACGGACAAGCCGCAGGTTGTTAAGGTTCGCCCTGTTGTGGAACACAGTAAGGAAGAAAGGTACGAGAAGAAAAACTACGGCAATAAAATTTTGTTTGAAAAGGGAGAGTTTGCTGCCGAAAGTTACAGAAGAAATATGATATTTAACGATAACTCATATTTCAACAGCCCCGCAGTATCGAGCGAGGAGGACTATTTAAGTAGCTTTTCAATTAAAAAACCGGTAAAAGCGAAGAGCTATACTGAAAGTTATAAGGAAGAAATAATTAATCAGCCTGCGGCGCAGATGCCGTCAAGCTATGTATACGGCGAAAAGCCCGTTGAAAACTTAGATGTAGAACCGGTTAAAACAGAACCGGATTACAGTGAAGTTTATCACGAACTTGTTAAAGAGCCGGAAAAAGAGCCCGCGCGTGAGTCTATTGAGCGTCCCGAAACCGTTTTACGTCCGGAGCCTGCTGTCAGCAATCCATACAAGATTGAGGACAACTATAAGTATGCGGACGATGCTGAAGAAACTTTGCACGGCTTCTCAAATGAGCCTGAGGAATCGGAGCCTGTGAGAGAAATTATCACACCGTCAAGAGAAAGAGTCAGGGGTTTCTCCGAGCAAGCTGAAGAGCGTGAAGAAGCTTTTGAAAAAGAGAGCTCTGTCGTTGAAGAGACGGAAAGCGAAACAAAAGATGATATTTACAGCTTCCTCAATAACGGTTCGTCTTTTTCCGATAAACGCATGAGCAGGGCGGAAAGAAGTAATTCCGAATTATTTGACGACAACGACGATGACGAAGATACGGACGAAAGAATTATTGCACGTACAGAGGTTCCTCAGCCTACTGTGGAAAGAATACGTGATGTTTCTGAAAGGCGCGAACCTTTAAGACCTGCGCCCGCTCCCGCGCCTGTTCCCGAAGTTAAAGAAGAAAAGCCCAAGCATATTTGGAAAAAGTACGTCAGACCGTCTTTCGACCTTTTGGACGATTATCCCGAAAACGCAAACGTAAACACCGGAGAAATAGAGGATAATAAACGCATAATATGCGAAACGCTTAATAGGTTTAAAATTGCAAGTGAAGTGGCTAACGTTACTATCGGTCCCGCAATTACAAGATACGATGTGGTAATAAAAGACAAGACCCTTATAAAGCGTGCTGTCGGTTATCGCGATGCAATTGCAATGGAATTGAGAAAAGATAACGTCAATACTTATCTCAACTATTCCAAAGGAGCAATGTCTGTTGAAGTTCCCAACAACAGAAGAACCATAGTCGGGCTTAAAAATATGCTCACAAGTCAGAAGTATATAAACAGTAAGCCTACGGCGTTGGCGTTCGCGCTCGGTAAAAACGTTGACGGCGAAGTTATTTGTCCAGACATAACAAAAATGCCGCACTTGCTTGTTGCAGGTACTACGGGCAGCGGTAAAAGTATTTGTCTTAGTGCGTTACTTGTAAGTCTTCTTTACAAGTATGGCCCTGAGGAATTGAGATTAATTCTTGTTGACCCCAAGCAGGTTGAATTCATTTCCTATGATAGACTGCCGCACCTTATGATAAATGAAATTATAAGCGATTGCGACAAGGCAATAAAGGCATTGAATTGGGCTATAAAGGAAATGGAAAGGCGCTATACGCTTTTCAGAGAAATGACTTCTGCGGGAAAGGCTACTAAAAACCTTGATGAATATAATGCTCATTTGGCTGAAGGCGAGGAGAAGGTGCCTAAAATAGTAATAGTTCTCGACGAGTTCGGTGATTTAATGTTGCAGGCGAAAAAAGATGTTGAGAGCAGAATTATTAAGCTCGTACAGAAAGCGCGTGCATGCGGTATTCACCTTATACTTGCGACGCAGCGCCCCTCGGTTGACTGCATTACCGGACTTATAAAATCAAACCTTCCCACCCGAATCGGATTTAAAGTCAACTCGTTTGACGATTCAAGAACGATATTTGATATCGGCGGTGCGGAAAAGCTCTTAGGTAAGGGTGATGCATATTTCCGTTCTGCTGAAAATCCCGACCTTGCCCGTATTCAGTGCTGCTTTGTTGATACGCACGAGGTACAGAAGGTTACGGACTTTGTAAAGGAGCATAACGAAGCTTATTTCGACCAGGACGTTTCTGACTTCATAAACACAGTCGAGCAGGAGGAAACGGTTTCAACGCTTTCGGGCGGAGGTGATGGTGATGACGGCGAAACAAAGATTGACGATACGTTTATCAAAGCATTGAATTACTGCGTAACCAGCAATCAGGCTTCCGTTTCTATGATACAGCGACGTTTCCCCGTAGGATATATTAAGGCTTGCAAGATTATTGACTGGATGGAAAATATGAGCTATATTACTCCGTCAGAGGGTTCCAAGCCCAGAAAAGTTCTGCTTTCAAAAGACGAATTTTTCAACATTTACGGAGACGTAGATGATTGATTTAAGTAACAAAGTCTTCGGTTTGGTTTCGCTTGGTTGCGATAAGAATCGAGTCGATGCGGAAAAACTGCTGTCGTTGATAGCGGCACGCGGATATAAAATCACAAACGACGCTTCAGAAGCTAACGTGTTAATCGTAAATACATGTGCATTTTTAAACGAATCGCGCAAGGAAGCGATAGAAACTGTTTTAGATTATTCCGCATATAAAAATGAAAATCTCGAAAAATTAGTGGTAACCGGTTGCTTACCGCAAAAGTATGTTGACGAAGCTTTCCCAGATTTAATTGAAGCCGACGTTTTTCTTGGAACGGATGATTACGATAAATTTTTCGAAGCTCTTGAAAAATCGTATGAAAGCGGACGTGTAAACTTCGTCGGTAAAGGCGAAAATAATTACATAGCGGGCAGGCTGTTGACAACTCCATCGCATTACGCATATCTGAAAATTGCAGACGGCTGCAACAATCACTGCACATATTGCCTTATACCAAAAATACGCGGCGCATACAAAAGCTACCCCATGGAAAAACTTTTAAGCGAAGCCGAAGCACTTGGCGAAGTGTCCGAACTTATTTTGGTTGCGCAGGATATAACAAGATACGGCGTTGATTTATACGATAAAAAAAATTTAAAAACTTTTTTACAAAACGTGACAATACTTGTCAACATTAATAGTGTAAGATTAATGTACTGTTATCCTGATATGATTGATGATGAGCTGATAGAGGAGATAAGGGACAATCCTAAAATTGTAAAATATCTCGATATTCCCCTTCAGCACAGCGAAAACAGCGTATTGAAATTGATGAACAGACCGCAGGGAAGGGAACAGTATCTTGCGCTTATAAGAAAGCTAAGGAAAGCAATTCCGGATATTGCGCTGAGGTCAACTTTTATTGCGGGGTTTCCTACCGAAACAGAGGAGCAGTTCGAAGGGCTTAAAAACTTTTTAAAGCAAGCTGAGCTTGATAATTGCGGATTTTTTGCTTATTCGCGCGAGCCGGATACGGCGGCGTTTAAGCTTAAAGGACAAATTCCTTACGGTGTTAAAAAGCATCGTGTAAAGGAACTGTACAAGGTGCAGGAAAAAATTTCTAGGGATAAACTTTCAAAAAGAGTGGGGGCTACTTTGAAAGTCCTGTGCGACGGCATTGATTACGACAAAAATTGTTTTGTCGGCAGAGCGTATTTTCAAGCGCCTGAAATTGATGGAAAGGTCTATTTTAATGCCCATTCCGCAGTACAGGGCGAATACGTTGACGTATTAATTGAATCGTGCGACAGTTACGATTTGTACGGTCGTACGGAGGATTATACTATATGAATAGCGAAATTGATAAAGAGAGCCGTGCGTATAAAATAGCCGCAGGCAAAGGGGTAATGAACCTCCCTAATAAGCTGACTATAAGCAGAATGGTAATGATACCCGTGTTTATAGCTTTGTTTTATGTACCATTCAAATCTCATTATTTAGTAGCACTTGCAGTATTCGGGATAGCGTGCTTAACAGACTTGTTTGATGGGAAAATTGCAAGAAAATATAATCTTGTAACAAATCTAGGTAAATTTTTAGACCCAATTGCGGATAAAGTTTTAGTGCTTTCAGCGCTTGTTATTATGCTTACAGTACCCGCGTTTTTTACGCAATATCTCGGTGACTGGGTGATTATTGCTGCTGGTTGCGGCGTTGCGTTGATACTCGCAAGAGAAATAATAGTAAGCGGTTTCAGAATGGTTGCCGCAAGCTCCGGCAATGTCATTGCTGCTGATATTTTCGGCAAATACAAAACCGTATTTCAGGATATTGCCATAGTCGTTTTGCTTATCGGTGCAGGCGTAGGTGAGTTTACGGAGCATATTTCCGTTCAGATAATTTTTTATGTAGGATTGGCTTGCTTTGCTATTTCCGTACTGCTTACCATAGTATCCGGTGTAAATTATCTTGTGAAAAACAGAGAAGTTCTTAAACAATGATTTCAGATAATAGAGTAAAAAAAAATTGTTTGCTGTTTCTTAGAAATAAGAGGGTAAACGATTTTACGCCTGTCGAAGCAGTAATACAGCAATGTGCTTCGCACGGATATTATTTTGATTCGGTAGTATATGCGGCCTATGATAGCTCGTTTGAAATAACCACGGCATTGAATTCTGCGTTAAAGAATTACGAAAATACCGTAATTATCTGTCCGAAAGTAATGGAAAACACGATAAAAAAATATATCGTTAACGGGCACGGTGGTGAATTCAGTGAGCTTGGTGTATTTAAATACGATAATTTAAACACATTTATTTTATTTTCGGATACGGCAAATAGGTTGCAGGTAAGCGACATTTGCACGATACTCAATAAAAAGTATAACGAGCGTTACGAGCGGGCTTACATTAAGACAGTCGGTGCGCCAAATATGCTTTTAAACTCTGCAATAGCAGAAATTAAAAAATGCTGTCCTAAATCTTATGTAAACGTGAGTGAGAAATACGGAGATTGCTCTATAGAAATCGTCTATGATTGCAATACTTCAAAATCGGCTTTAGATAACGGCATACGTGCCGCGCTCGTTATTTTGAACGATTACGTTTACACACTTGATAACAGCAGTTTAAATGAAAGGCTTGTACAGCTTTTAAAGCTCAGGCGCTTGAAAATAAGCGTTGCCGAATCATTTACGGGCGGCGGAATAGGAAAAAGACTTGTCGATATTCCCGGGGTAAGCGAGGTCTATTTCGAAGGACTTAATACTTATTCTAACGAAGCTAAAATTGCACGGCTTGGCATAGACGAGAACGTACTTGCGGAATATGGCGCAGTTTCCGGTGAAGTTGCAATGCAAATGGCGGAAGGGCTTATAAAGACTGGAAACTGTGACGTGAGTATAGCCACTACTGGTATTGCCGGACCTAAGTCGGACAATACTAAAAAGCCCGTCGGATTATTGTATATTGCGGTATCGACCGCGGACGGAACAAACGTCTTTGAGTATAATCTCAAAGGAAGCAGGGAAAGTATAACCCAAACAGCAATTAATTTGGCAATGTTTGAAGCTTATAAAAGGATAAAATAAATTGAGGTATATATAAATGAACGAAGAAAAATTAAAGGCATTAAATTCAACCATAGCAATGATTGAAAAGCAATACGGTAAAGGTGCTATTATGAAGCTTGGCGACACTAACGTCAATACCGACATTGAAGTTATTCCTACGGGATGCCTTTCGCTTGATTTGGCTCTTGGTATCGGCGGCGTTCCCCGCGGCAGAATAATGGAAATATACGGTCCCGAATCTTCAGGTAAAACTACCGTTGCGCTTCATATAATTGCGGAAACGCAAAAAGCGGGCGGAGTAGCCGCATTTATCGATGCTGAGCACGCGCTTGATGCGCAATATGCTCGTGCGCTCGGCGTTAATACGGCAGAGCTCTATTTATCACAACCAGACACGGGAGAGCAGGCGCTCGATATTTGTGAGTCGCTCGTCCGTTCAAGCGCCGTAGATATAATTGTAGTCGACTCGGTTGCGGCGCTCACTCCTAAGGCTGAAATCGAAGGGGATATGGGTGATACGCACGTTGGACTTCTTGCAAGACTTATGTCGCAGGCGTTGAGAAAGCTTACTGCAATTACAAACCGTTCAAAAACGAGCGTCATATTTATCAACCAGCTTCGTGAAAAAGTCGGCGTTATGTTCGGTAACCCCGAAACAACACCCGGCGGTAAAGCGCTTAAATACTTTGCTTCGTTAAGACTTGATATCAGAAAGGCCGACACTTTGAAATCCGACGGTGATATAATCGGTAACAGAACGAAATGCAAAGTGGTTAAAAACAAGCTTGCGCCTCCGTTCAAGGTTGCAGAATTCGATATAATTTACGGCGAGGGAATTTCGCAGGAAGGTTGCCTTATTGATTTAGGAGTTGAATTCGGCGTGCTTACAAAGAGTGGTAGCTGGTTTAATTATAACGATGATAAGGTTGCGCAGGGACGTGAAAAAATGCGCGAACACCTTAAAGCTAATCCCGAGTTAAAGTCTGAGATTGAAAGTAAAATAAGAGAGGCTTTTAAAGCCGCTTCAAGTAAATGAAATACGGATATATAAAAGTTTGTGCCGCAACCCCCGAATTAAGGGTTGCGGACGTTGGCTTTAATGCCGAAAAAATAATAGAAGCTATAAAGGAAAGCTCTTCACATGGAAGTCAACTTACTGTCTTCCCCGAGCTTTCTTTATGCGGTTACACTTGCGGTGATTTATTTAATCAAACGGCGCTAATTTCAGCGTGCGATAAATATTTGATAGACATTTGTAAAGCAACTGTCGGAATTAAAACTTTGGTTTTTGTAGGGGCTCCCGTAATCGTAAATAATAAGCTATATAATTGTGCGGTTGCTATAAGTAACGGTACTGTTTTAGGTGTAATACCCAAAACTTATTTGCCGAACTATGGTGAATTTTACGAGCGCAGATATTTCAGTCCTTATTCGGAAAGCTGTAAAATAAACATAGCGGGACAGAAGGATATATACTTTGGCACAAAAGTAATATTTGCGGCGGAGAACTGCACTGATTTTGCTGTGTCTGCGGAGATATGTGAGGATTTGTGGGCGCCCGCTTCTCCGTCAATAACGCACTCGCAGGCTGGTGCTAACATTATTGTCAATCTTTCGTGCAGTGATGAAATTGTCGGAAAAGCCGAATACAGGCGCGAACTTGTAAAAGTGCAGTCTGCAAAGCTTGTGTGCGGTTACGTATACTGTGATGCAGGCGAGGGTGAAAGCTCCACTGATATGACTTTTGCCGGTCACAATATTATCAGTGAAAACGGCAAAATAATAAGCGAAAGTAATTTGTTTGATAACGGACTCCTTTATGGCGAAATCGACATCGAAATGCTTGCAAACGTAAGGTGTAAAACGGCAAGCAGTTATTACGATAATAGTAAAAATAGCGATTACACTTGTATAAATTTTGAAACTGATAATGCAGAAACTGAGCTTATCCGTACTATTTCAAAAACGCCTTTTATTCCTTCTGAAAGAGTAAACGAAAGAGGAGAGCTTATTCTCACTATACAGCAAAAGGGACTTGAAAAGAGGCTAAGACATACAAACGCAAAGACGGCTGTAATCGGAG
>JAIDRY010000132.1 GCA_029061465.1 Clostridia bacterium | reverse complement strand
ACGCAGTATACGGTCTAGCTAAAACGCAAAAAGGACGAAATTTTAAAAATTTTATACGACTGTGCGCACTTTTATTTAAACAACCTTAATTCAGGCAAAGCGGACAAGTTTAACGAATATATTTTAAAGAGACAGCTTCCCACGGGTATAGTCCGCAAGTTCGGGCTGGGCGCAAGCCTTAACTTTAACGATTTACCCAAATACCTTTTATCGAAGGGCTATTCAAGGGAAGATATGCTCGAGAGCGGTGCGGTAAGCGAAGCTGACGGCAGACTTATCGATTCCCAGGGCGACAGGCTGATATTTCCTATTATAAACGCTATGAACGAGGTAATCGCATTCGGCGGCAGAAAGATAGAGAAAGTCAACTTCGGTAAATACAAAAACACGCGCGACACTATTGTTTTCAATAAAAGCAAGGCGCTTTACAACATAAACCTTTTAAAAAAGCTGAAAAAGACGCAAACTATAAGTAACGTAATTATGGTCGAAGGGTATATGGATACCATTTCCCTTTACAAAGCGGGCTTTACAAACGTGGTCGCGAGTATGGGCACTTCGCTTACGCAGGACCAGGCGAGGCTTTTAAAAAGATATTCGGACAATGTTCTTATTAGCTACGACGGCGACGCCGCGGGGCAAAAGGCAAACGACAGGGGACTGGATATTTTTAAGAGTAACGGACTTAACGTAAAAGTTGTTCCGCTTACGGACGGACTTGACCCCGACGACGTTATAAACAAACTCGGCGCGGACGAGTATCAAAGACGGCTTGACGCGGCAATGCCGCTTATCGACTATAAATTGAAATCGGCGGCAAGACCGTTTGACTTGTCAAAGACGGACGATAAAAGAAAATACGTTGCTGAAGCCGTTAAAATAATCAGAACGGCAGACAGCGCCTCAGAACAGGAAGATTTGTTAAAACAGCTTCGAGATATTACGGGCATCACCTACGAATCGCTCCGTCGCGACGTTGATTCCGCACCTAAGGAAAGCGCCGCGCCGCCTGTTAAGGTGGTAGAAAGAAAGGACGCGTCCTCGGTGTGGGAGAGGGCTTCAAGGTTTGTTATTGCCGCTTACCTTTTCAATTCCAAGGTAACCGCGGGTATTGACGTATCCGATATCGATTTTGCGGACGACGTTCACACTATCATAGCAAAGTATATCCGCACGCAAACCCTTCTCGGCGAGCGCGTAAGCCCTGCCGAGCTTTTAGAGCTTTTTGACGAGGGTACGGAAGAGTATGCGGAAATAAACCGTATATTCGACTATTCCGACGGCGAAAGGTTAAAGGGCGAGGTTGCGG
This sequence comes from Clostridia bacterium, assembly GCA_029061465.1. Taxonomy (GTDB): domain Bacteria; phylum Bacillota; class Clostridia; order Christensenellales; family Borkfalkiaceae; genus Coproplasma. Next base: position 2,309 of record JAIDRY010000132.1, on the reverse strand, counting down.
AAAAATATTTCAACGACTGTCTTAAAACGTTGAAGCTATACCATATAGACGGTGAAATAGCGCAGTTGCAAGCCGAGATAACCTCTGAAACAGACGTTGAAAAACGCAAACAGCTTACGACTAAGCTTCAAAAAGCAATATCCCAAAAGAAGAAAATAAAAGACGGAGACAATATATGAATTTATCCGAACAAAAACTTGCCGAAATTTTAAAACATATTATAGATACTTACGGCGCAAAGGGTTCCATTACGACGAACACACTGTGCGATATTATGGAAAAGTATGAAACGACTCCCGCACAGATGGATTTCGTGTATAAATCCATTGCCGACGCAAGTATTCAGATTATAGACGAAGCGGAAAGGGACAAAGAGCTTTACGAACAGGCGCTTTCCGATATAGGTCTTGACGACCCCGTAAAAATGTACTTAAAGGATATAGGCCGCGTGCCCCTTCTTTCGGGCGACGACGAGATAGAGCTTGCCCGCCGTATGCAGGAAGAGGGCGACGAAGATGCTAAAAAACAGCTTTCGGAAGCAAATTTAAGGCTCGTCGTATCCATTGCAAAAAGATACGTAGGACGCGGTATGCTGTTCCTCGATTTAATTCAGGAAGGCAATATGGGACTTATGAAAGCCGTTGAAAAGTTTGACTATCAAAAGGGTTTCAAATTTTCGACTTACGCAACCTGGTGGATTAGGCAGGCAATAACCAGAGCAATTGCAGACCAGGCACGCACAATCCGTATTCCTGTTCACATGGTTGAAACCATAAATAAGCTGACCCGCGTTTCGCGCATACTCTTACAAAAGCTCGGCAGAGAGCCGACCCCTGCGGAAATCGCAAAGGAAATGGGCATAAGCGAAGAGCGCGTGTGCGAAATTCAGAAAATAGCTCAGGACCCTGTTTCTTTGGAAACGCCTATCGGCGAGGAAGAGGACAGTCACTTGGGCGACTTTATCGAGGATGTTACGACGGTAACCCCTTCAGAGAGCGTTTCCACTACTATGCTCAAGGAAACGCTGCTTAGCGTTTTAAACAGCTTAACTCCCCGTGAAGAAAAAGTGTTAAGGCTCCGCTACGGCGTTGACGACGGCAGACCGCGCACCCTTGAAGAGGTAGGGCGCGAATTTAACGTAACGCGTGAGCGTATCAGACAGATTGAAGCAAAGGCTTTAAGAAAGCTCCGCCACCCGTCGCGTTCGAAGCATCTTAAAGATTTCTTAGATACTTAATGGACAGGATTAAAAAGCTTTGCTCGTATCTTGAAAGCTGTACAACCTTTGCGGATGTAGGCTGCGACCACGGCTATTGCACGGAATATATGCTGAAAAATAACCTGTGTGCCCGCGCTGTAATATCCGATATAAGTGATAAATGTCTTGATAAAGCAAAAACGCTTTTAAAAGATTATATACAAAACGGACAAGTATCATCAGTCTGCTGTTTCGGGCTCGAAGACATAAGCAAGGATACCGAGCTCGTACTTATTGCCGGTATGGGCGGCGAAGAGATAGTAAGTATACTTAAAAATTCCTTTATACCTCGGAAGTTTGTTTTTCAACCTATGAAAAACTGTCGTGCCGTCCGAGAATATCTTTTATCCAGCGGTGCGGAAATAACCGCGGACGAGGTATTTGAAAGCGGTGGAAAGTTTTACTTTGTATTAAAGGGCACAAGAGAGGGTAATAAAACTGCTTATACCGATTGTCAGCTCGATTACGGTTTGAATACCGACGGTGCCGACTGTCAGAAATTTCTTAAAGCGGAACTTGAGAAAAAGCTCGGATACCTTCAAAGAGAGCTCGGCGGAAAAGCGCGGGCAGAAATAGAATTACAAGTTGAAAAAATAAGGCGGTTACTTAAAAATGAACGTTAAAGAAATGCTTTTATATCTGGAAAACAAGGTTGCGCCCGTAAAGCTTTCGGACGAATTTTGCGCCAAATATAAAATGTACGACAACAGCGGAATTATTATAAACTGCGGCGGACAAGTTACGGGCGCGTTGTTTACGCTTGATTTGACTGAAAAAGCAGTTGATGAAGCGGAGAAGCTTGGCTACAACTTAATCGTTACTCACCACCCCGCAATTTACGGCGGTATAACCAGGTTGGATACAAATTGCGACCCTCAGGCAAAAGCTATTACTAGGTGTTTAAAGCTAGGTATATCCGTCATAAGTATGCACCTCAATTTCGATGCGGCGCCGCACGGCATAGATTATTATCTGATGCGCGGGCTTGGCGGCGATAAAGCGGAAATAGCTGCGGAATTAGAGCGCGGCGGATACGGCAGGGTTTACGAAG
>JAIDRY010000131.1 GCA_029061465.1 Clostridia bacterium | reverse complement strand
CATTACGAAGGCAATGTGTTCTCGCCCATGGGCTGCCGCTCGTTCCTTTCACCCTGGAAGGACGAAAACGGAAACTACAAGTTCGAGGGCAGGTTCAATCAGGGCGTCGTTTCAATCAACCTTCCCCAGTGCGGTATTCTTGCCAAGGGCGACGAAAAGAAGTTCTGGGAAATTCTCGAAGAAAGACTTGACCTCTGCTACGAGGCTTTAATGTGCCGCCACAATGCGCTTATGGGAGTAACCAGCGATGTATCCCCCGTGCACTGGCAGTACGGCGCAATCGCAAGACTGCAACCCGGCGAAGTTATAGACAAATATCTTCTGAACGGATATTCCACCATATCTTTGGGATATATCGGCTTGTACGAGCTCACAAAGCTTATAAAGGGCGTTTCGCACACCACACCCGAGGGACAGGAATTTGCGCTTAAAGTAATGGCAAGTTTGCGCAGCCACTGCGAGAAGTGGAAGAAGGAAACGAGGCTTGGCTTCGGACTTTACGGCACTCCCGCGGAAAGCCTTTGCTACCGCTTTGCAAGAATAGACCAACAGCGTTTCGGCACTATTGAGGACGTTACGGACAAGGGGTATTACACCAACAGCTATCACGTTGACGTGCGTGAAAATATCGACGCTTTCTCGAAGTTCACGTTTGAAAGCCAGTTCCAGAAGATATCGTCGGGCGGTGCTATTTCCTACGTTGAAATCCCCAATATGCGCCACAACCTCGCCGCGATTGAGGACGTTGTTAAGTTTATTTACGACAATATCCAGTACGCAGAATTCAACACCAAGTCGGACTATTGCCACGTGTGCGGCTTCGACGGTGAAATTATGATAAACGACGACAACGAATGGGAGTGCCCCGTCTGCCACAACAAGGACCAGAGGAAGATGAACGTAACCCGCCGTACCTGCGGATACCTCGGTGAAAACTTCTGGAATGTCGGCAAGACCAAGGAAATCAAAGCAAGAGTTTTACATTTGTAAAAACATATAAATGATTTACGGCGCGCCCCAAAACCACGCTTTTGGGGCGCGCACCCAATTTGTCGATACTTCGACCTCAGTAGGGTGAAGTGCCGCAATTATATTTGTGTGTGCCCTTGAATATTGCGGCACGAGGGGCAACGCCCCTAAAATCACGGAATTTCGTAGGCGCAGAATAGCCGAGAAATTCGTGAGGAGTATTCTATGAACTATGCTACTATAAAATGGTTCGATATTGCAGACGGCCCCGGCGTCAGGGTTTCGCTGTACGTCAGCGGTTGCCGCAATCACTGCAAAAACTGTTTCAATCCCGAAACGTGGGATTTTAACTACGGCGAACCGTTTACCGAAGATATTGAAAATTCTATATTAAAGGCGCTTTCGCCCGACTATATAAAGGGGCTTACGCTTCTCGGCGGAGACCCTTTCGAGCCGGAAAACCAAGCCGTGCTTGTGCCGTTTCTGGGTAAAGTAAAAAAACAATTCCCTGAAAAAACGGTGTGGTGCTATACGGGCTACGATTACGAGCGCGATTTGCTTACGGGCAAAAAGGGCGACGAAAAAACTGTAATGCGTATGCTTTCGCGCATAGACGTGTTGGTTGACGGCAGGTTTGTGGAGGAGTTAAAGGACTTGACTTTGCGTTTCCGCGGCTCGTCAAACCAAAGGATAATCGACGTTCCCAGGTCGTTAAAGTGCGACGATATCGTGCTCTGGGACGGAGAAAAGGAACAGTAAAAACTTATGAAAATCGCAATTAAAAAACTCAGAGAAAACGCGGTGCTCCCCGAATACGGCAGCGAGTACGCGGCAGGTGCGGACCTTCGCGCCTGCATTGAAAGCGAGCTTACTATAAACCCTCACGAAACGGCTTTTATCCCTACGGGGCTTGCGCTCGAATTGCCCGTCGGATATGCGGGACTTATCTACGCGCGGAGCGGACTTGCGTGCAAGCGCGGACTTGCCCCCGCAAACAAGGTTGGGGTTGTCGACTGCGATTACCGCGGCGAAGTAACGGTGGCGCTTCACAACCATTCTGAAATTCCGCAGACGGTCGCCGTGGGCGAAAGGATTGCACAGCTTGTAATTACGCCGTATATCACGGCAGAATTTATCGAAAGCGAAACGCTCTCCGACACCGTGCGGGGCAGCGGCGGCTTCGGCTCGACGGGAAGAAAGTAAGAAATAAACGGACGGCAAAAAGAGCCGTCTGTTTTTCTCTTATTCTGGAAATATTGTGAAATAAATACGAAAATATCAATTACCCTTGACTGAACTTCAAAGTCGGTGTATAATTATAGTATTAAATAAAATTTCGGAGCATATATGGCACTCTATATGGGGCTTGACGTCGGGGGTACGACGGTCAAGGGAATTATCACCGATGAAAACGGAAAAATTATCTGTGAAAACAGCGTGCCTACGCTTTTGGGTAACGAGCTTGCGGATTGCATAATAACTCTTGCCGACACGCTCGTCCAAACAAGCGGCAGCGTGTATTCTTCGCTTGTCGGCGTGGGGGTATGCTGTCCGGGCATTATCGATGGCGCTACGGGCACGGTGGTTTTTGCGGGCAACCTCAAAGTTAAAAACTATCCCCTTAAAAAGATTTTGGAAGATAAGCTCGGGGTAACCGTTAAAATTGCCAACGACGCAAACGCCGCGGCTTTGGGTGAAGCAAAGTTCGGCGCAGGCAAGGGCTATAAGGACAGCGTTCTAATAACCTTGGGCACGGGCGTCGGCGGCGGCATTATTTTAGACGGAAAGATTTTCGAAGGCAACCTCGGCGCGGGTGCGGAAGTCGGGCATATGGTTATAGAGCACGGCGGGCACAAATGCACCTGCGGCAGGCGCGGTTGCTTCGAGGTTTACTGCTCCGCACGGGCGCTGACGGCAAAAACAAAGTGGGCTATGGAAGAGGATACTTCTTCCGAAATGTGGAAGGGTTACAACTACGACACGGCTGACGGCAGAACGGCTTTCGAGTATATGGACAGCGACCGTTCGGCAAAGCAGGTTGTGGACTGGTATTTAAAATACCTTGCATGCGGAGTTGCAAACCTTGCAAATATTTTCCGCCCGCAGATAATAATGATAGGCGGAGGAGTTGCGGCGCAGGGCTCGCGGCTTACCGCACCCTTACAAAAACTTTTAGATAAAGAATTGTTCGGCGGAACGGGCTACGCTCCCGTACCCGTGGCTTGCGCGACGCTTGGAAACCGCGCGGGCGCGTACGGTGCGGCGGCTCTTCTGATGTGAATTAAGGAGGGATAAACGATGGCTAATAACGAAATATCTGTTGCCAGCTTGCAGCGGCTTCCCGTTTATTTGAATTATTTAAAGGCGCTTGGCGGCGATGACGGCTTCATATCCTCGGGCGCGATTGCGCGGGCGCTCAATATGGGCGAAGTGCTTGTAAGAAAGGATTTGGCTTTTACCTCCGCGCAGGGCAGGACGCGCGTCGGATATAAGCGTAGCGAACTCGTCGCGGCGTTGGAAGAATATCTCGGCTGTAACGATATAAAAAACGCCGCCATAATAGGCGCGGGCGAGCTGGGCAAAGCGTTGCTTGCGTACGGCGGATTTAAAAATTACGGAATAGAGCTGGTCGCGGCGTTCGATAACGACGGCGAAAAGATAGGCGGTAAAATTTCCGACAAGCCCGTGCTCGATATTGCCGGGCTTGAAGAGGGCGTAAAAAAACTCAATATAAAACTTGCGGTTATCTGCGTACCCGCCGCATATGCTCAAAATACGGCGGACAGATTAGTGGGGTGCGGCGTTAAAAAAATACTCAACTTCGCCCCCGTGCTGTTGCAGACGCCCGAAGGCTTTACCGTGCGCAACATAGACGTTGCGGCAAACCTCGCGGTTCTCTGCACTATGGTGTAAGAATAAAAATTTACTAAAGCCTTTCCGAAAAGGAAAGGCTAAATTATTGTGAATTTTCGTGAATACAGGTGTTATGAAAAAATTTTTTTCCTTTATTATAAAACAGTCGGTTGCAATAGTTTTAGTCGTGGTATTCGTTCTGGGCTTCGGTATATACTCCACCCTGAATATGTCCGTGAATTTGCTTCCCGACATAAACGTTCCTATGGTGTGCGTGCAGGTTATTTACCCCGGCGCAAACGCAAAGTCGGTTGAAAAGGACGTTACGGAAAAACTTGAAGAGGGTCTGTCGTCCATAAGCGGCATTACCGACGTTTCAAGTTATTCGTACGACAACCTTTCCGCAGTGGTGCTTTCATTCGACTACGGCACGGACCCTTCGGATAAAAAGCGCGACATATCCGGCAAGCTATCGGGTATGAGCCTGCCCGACGGCATAACCACTTCCGTATACGATATTGATTTGAACGCGGAGGCTCTTGCCGTATTTTCCGTCACTTCCGATAAGGGTGAAACTTCAAGCGAAAAGCTTGCCGCCGCCCACGCAGCCGCTAAGGAGCTTGAAACAAGCATTTCCGCAATAGACGGCGTCGAGCGCGTGGAGATAAAGGGAGGCGCGGAGAATACATACGTTGTTACGCCCTTTATCGGGTTAGAGCTTTTGTCGCCCCTTTTCGTACAGGCGTTCTCTTACGGGGTGCTCGATTTGCCCCTCGGTAACATAACCGAAAACGGCGCGGACGTGCAGATACGCAACAACTCCGATATAACTACCGTTGAAGATATACGCAATATGCCCGTGGAAATTCCTTCGTCTCTCGTAACTCTGCTTTCTTCTGTAAAGCAGGTTATGGGCTATTACGAGGACAGCACGGAAGCCGATTTAATTCAGCTTCGCGACGACATAGGTGAGGGGGTAATAGTCGTGCTCGGCGAGATAGACACGATGAGCGCGGAGCAGATAGAGGATTTGTCAACTCTCAAAACGTATATGAATATAGCGGGCAACTATACTGCGGAACAGCTCCAAAGCTTCCGCCGCTCGCGTTACTATAACGAAATTTATAAGCAGGTTACGATAGAGAACGAGGACGGCACGCGTACTCCCAAATCCGAAGAGGAGCTTGAAGAGCTTTTAGACGATATTAAAGATTCTAACCCTGCGCTTGCGCAGTACGTAACTTTGGATATGCTCAAAGTCGTGTCGGAGGGCAAGCTTGACCTTGTAATCGAGTACCGCACGGAATATCTCGAAGTTAAGCCCGACTATAATCCCGACGAATTTTACACCCTGTCGGACGAGGACTACTATGTTTTAGAAACGCAATATGTCAAGGTGTACGGCATAGAAAACCCCGACGAAGCGCAACAGGCGGAGCTTTTAAACAGAATAGAGTTTGCAAAAAAGACCTCGGCGGCGGGGCTTGCCGCGATAGCCGATAAGAAGAAGGACGAGGGGCAGAATTACGTTCCCACCGACGGCGAGTGCGCGCTACTGTTTTTAAACACCGAGCTTTCGGAAGAACACCCCATAATCACCTCGTCGACATTCATTGCTTTCGTGCGCAGCGAGCACTACGAAAAGAATATGAACGAGCTTATTACAAGGCGCGAGGGTTTGGGCGAAGAGATAACCGCGGCAGGGTGGTATTCGCTTTATTCCGCGCTCAACTTGGAGGGCGTTTTCGAGTTTAAGCTCGGCGAGCAATTATTCGGATTTATTCTCGATACCGATTTGGGCGACCTCACTCCGAACGGCGGAAAGGCGGTAAAAATAAACGATATTGCAAACGTAGTCGAGGAAGATAATTTTACCTCTTACGTTTACTTCGGAAAGAGTGGTGCGTCGGTTGTAAAGGGTACTATAATCGAGGTTTACAAGTCTAACGGAGCAAACGCTTCCGCGGTAGTCAACGCGGCGAAAGCCGTGTGCCAAGAGTATGGCGGCGACGTCAATATAGCCCTTCTCGACGACCAGTCCGAATTTATTTCCGACAGTATCTCAAACGTTTTAGTAAGCATGCTGATAGGCGGCGCGCTTGCGGTTATAATAATTTTCCTGTTCCTCAAAAAGGTACGCACTTCCGCAATAATAGCGGTTACTATGCCGCTGTCCGTTTTGGCGGCGCTTATATGCCTGTATATTATGGGCATAACGCTGAACATGGTTTCACTCGGCGGACTTGCCGTCGGCATAGGTATGCTGGTTGACAATTCGATAGTCGTTATCGAAAGTATTTCTAAGCACAGGGATATGGATAAAACCGCGTTCGAGGCGGCGGTGGACGGCACGGTGGAAGTGGCGGGCGCGTTGTTCGGCTCTACGCTTACAACCGTCTGCGTGTTCATTCCCATAATCTTCTCGGGCGGGCTTACGGGCGAAATATTCACCGACTTATCTTGGGCGGTAATATTCTCGCTTGCGTTCTCTTTGATAGTCGCGGTAACGGTTATCCCCGCGCTGTACGCGTTACTTTGCGGCGACAAGCGTATGCTTAAGGGCGGACGGCTGAAAAAAGAAGAAGTGAAAGAGGAAGAGACGAAGGCAGAGAAAAAGCCTGTAAAACAAAAGCTTGCCGTTTTGAAAGAACCCAAAATTATGAACGGCATTACGAGCGTTTACTCGAGGATATTGCCCGCCGTATTAAACAAAAAGCTGATAACAATTCTTTCCGCCGTGCTTATCTTCGGCGCAAGTATAGGTCTGCTGTTTTTGACGGGCACGGAGTTTTTGCCGTCAATCGACAAGGGTTTGATTGAAATTAATATGACCTACGGCGCAACGTCCGATTTGCAGGAGGTTGAAAGCGACGTGTTCCGCTTTGCCGAAAAGCTGGAAAGCGAGCTTGACGATATCGACTTTATTTCGGTAAGCGTGGGCAAAAACGGACTTCTGGCGTTGACGGATACTGGTATAATAAAGGTACAGCTCACCACCAACCGCGGCACTCAAAAGGTGGTTGAAAAAATACGCGACACCGCCGAGAATACGGACTGGCTGAAAGGCACCGTTTCCGTAAGGGAGATTGACGGAGTAGTCGCATCGCTTATGTCGGGCGCGGACGATTTGTCGGTAACAATCGTCGGCGAGGACGGCGATGTGCTCAAAAGGATAGCGGACGATATAGGCAAAAAGCTTGAAGAGGGTGGCTTCCGCGACGTTAAAAACAGCGCTACGGACGTTGCCACCGAGTACGATTTGAAGTTCGACAGAATGAAGATGACCGAGCTGGGGCTTGACTATCAGACGCTTGTTCTGACTTTGAGAATAGGCATTGCGTCCTACACGGCTTGCTCGGTTACTATAGACGGAAACGAGTATAATTTAAATGTGCGCTTCGGCGACGGAGCGGTAACTTCCCTTGATACGCTTGAAAATTTTGTTGTAGGTGCAGACGACGGAAAAGCCGTTAAACTAAAGGATATATGCGAAATAACCAAGAATCTGTACCTTATACACATCTCCGC
>JAIDRY010000130.1 GCA_029061465.1 Clostridia bacterium | reverse complement strand
GTATATAATAGAGGAGCTTGACGTAACCCTTTTGCAGGAGGATTTGCAGATATTCCCGCAGAGCGAGGAGGGCTACGTTGCAGCCGAGGACAAAGGCATTACGGTTGCGTTAAACTGCGAATTGACCGACGAGCTTCTGGAAGAAGGAGCCGAGCGCGAGCTTGTTTCCAAAATACAGAATATGAGAAAGGAGGCGGGCTTCGAGGTTACGGACAGAATAGAAATCTATTATACCGCAGACGGTAAAATGACTTCCGCTGTCCTTAAAAAGGCGGGCTTTGCGGGCGACGTCCTTGCCGAAAAGGTAACGGCGGGCACGGCGCAGGGCTTTACCAAGGAACAGAATATCAACGGCGAAAAGGTAACGCTAACGCTTATTAAGAAGTAATTTTTATATTAAATCCCCCTCGGCAATTAAGCCTAGGGGGATTTTTTCTTTTGTAACATTATTTAAATTGCACTTTCATAAATTTAAGTTATGAAAGTTTTTGATTTGAAGGCAGGCGAAACGGGGATTATTAAAAGTATCGATTTATCGGGTAGCGCGCGCGAGCGGCTCACCGCGCTCGGCATAAACGTTGGCGAGAGGGTGGAAGTAATAAGCTTTTCACTGTTTAAAAGCAGCGTGCTTATATCGTGCTCGGCGGTAAGGGTGGGACTCAGAAAATCCCTCGCCAAAAGAATAGAGGTCGTTTTATGATAAAGAGCGCGTTTTTACGACGCGGCGCGGTTACTGTTCCTACTAAAAAAGTAGTGCTTGCGGGCAATCCGAATGCGGGCAAGACCACGCTTTTCAACGCGCTTACCCGCAGTAATTTAAGGACGGGCAATTTCCACGGCGTAACGACGGCCCCCGCGAGGAAGACCGTGAAAAACGTTACATACGTGGACGTGCCCGGCGCGTATGCGTTCAAGACGTACTCTATGGAGGAAAAGAGCGCGATAGACGAAATTAAGTCTGGCGATTTGGTTATAAACGTGGTGGACGCGCTCACCCTTGAAAACAGTTTGAACCTCACTCGGCAGATTATAGCCACGGGTGCGCCGACGGTAGTATACCTGACCAAGTGTGCATATTTGAAGCGCAGGGGAGGCTTTGCGGATACGGAAAAGCTTTCCCGCTTTCTGGGCGTACCCGTTTTAGACTGCGCTCCGAAAAAGCTTAAAGAAATAATTGAAAGCGGCGTTGTGCCCAAAGTCGAGGGCGGCAAGTGTCAGTTAAGTGAAGCGTACCGCGCAGGCAATACGCTCATATCTAAGGCGGATAAGCTGTTTTATAACCGCATATTTGCGCTTTTCTTTTTTATCGCGTCGATAATAACCATGTTTTTCGTTGCGTTTCATCCGCTTATGCCGGGGGCGTACTTAAAGGGACTTGCGGAAAGCGCAATAGAATGGTTCGGCGGGCTGATAACGTCCAAAATGCAAAACCCCGCGTTAATCTCGTTCTTTTCCGAGGGGATAATAGGCGGCGCGGGAAGCGTGCTTGCATTCGTTCCGCAGCTTGCGGTGCTGTATCTGTTTTTGACCTTGCTCGATGAAAGCGGCATCACTTCCGCACTTGCCTTTGCTACGGACGGCGTTTTTGAAAAGGCGAACCTTTCGGGCAGGGCGGCTTTTTCTTTGGTGTCCGGCTTCGGGTGTACGGCGGCGGCTATCCTCACTACGCGCGGATATTCCACCTCGGGCGCACAGCGGCGCACGGTTGCAATACTGCCCTTCGTGCCGTGCGGGGCAAAGCTTCCCGTATTCCTGACTTTTCTTTCCCCGCTGTTTGAAAATCCGTTCCCCGCAATAACCTGCTTCTATTTTGCGGGCGTAGCCGCGGCGCTTCTCGTTTCAATCGCGGTAAAGGGCGGCAACGAAGGGCTTTTGTCCGAGGTTACTCCCATAACCCTGCCGAGGCTTAAAACGGTAATAATTAAGTTGTGTTTTTACGTAAAAGGGTTTATAATAAAGGTAACCGGCATAGTTCTTTTATTCTGCGTGGTAAGCTGGCTTCTTTCTCATTTTTCGTTTACATTTCGATACGTTGAGGCGGACGATAGTATGCTTGCGGCGCTGAGTAAACTCATTTTGCCGTTCTTCTACCCTATGGGCATAACCGACTGGCGGTTAGCCTACGCGGCTCTGTGCGGCTTTGCCGCCAAGGAAAACGTTGCCGCCGCAGTCGCCCTTTTAATGCCTTCGGGCGCGGGGCTGGGGCTTGCTTCGGCAATTTCCTTTTGCACGTTTATGCTTTTTTGTCCCGCCTGCATATCCGCGTTTTCGGCTTCGTGCAAGGAAACGGGCGTTAAATTTACGCTTAAATGCTTTGCGTTCCAACTGCTGATTGCATTTTTAGGCGCGTATCTAACTCATTTGATTTTTTTGATTTTATGAAAACTTTTACCGCAACGCAAAAAATTAGCTTAAAGGATTTTACGGACACGGCGTACCCGCAGGGCGCGCTGTGTTTTGACGCGTTGCTTCGCGGAAAGGATATCAAGGTAAACGGCGTGCGCGTAAATAAGAATATTGCACTCAACGCGGGCGACGAGGTGGTCTATTACACCAACCCCAAACAGGAAGCTATTTTAACTCATTATACCCGCTTTGAGGATTGTAACATCCTTATCGCGGACAAGCTTTCGGGCATTACCACGGAGGGGCTTCAATCGGAGCTTGGATATGCGGCTTGCCACCGCCTTGACAGAAACACGCAGGGACTTTTGGTATTTGCCAAAACCGAAATGGCGGAAAGCGAAATTGTAAACGCGTTCAGACAAAGGCAGGTTGCAAAAACTTATCTTGCGCTGTGCAAGGACGGCTTTAAAAGGGATAAAGGCACTTTGACTTCATACCTATTAAAGGACGCAAAAAACGCCGTGGTAAAGATATACGACGGCAAAGTAGAAGGCGGCGTGAAGATTGTCACTGAGTACGAGGTTATTGAAAGGCGTGGTGAGCTTGCCGTGGTAAAGATAACCCTGCACACCGGCAAAACCCACCAGATACGCGCGCATATGGCGCATATCGGCTGTCCCGTTTTAGGCGATAATAAGTACGGCGACGACGCGCTCAACTCCAAATACAGCGCGCGCAGACAAAAGCTTATCGCAAAATATCTTAAATTCGACGGTTTGAAAGAGCTGAGCTATTTAAACGGAAAACTTTTTACAAGCCAATTTGAAATATAAAAGTCCGCAGTACTTTGGGGCTAAAATGCGGTTAAAATAATTAAAATATGTTTTTTGAGCGCCCGTAAGGGTTATAAATAATTAAAGATAAGATGAGGTTAAAGATATGCAACAGGTAAAACTTTTATCGGCGGACGACAAATTAGTTTTTTCGCTTTCGGGCGAGATTGACAGCGCCACGAGCGAGGACTTTTATGCTCAGGTTGCCGCGGCGTACGAGCACGATAAAAAGGACGTGTTATTCGATTGCGCGGCGCTCACGTTTATAGACAGCACAACGCTTGGCACGTTCGTCAAAATTCTTAAAAAGCTCAAATGCGACGGGCACGAAATGGTTTTGGACAAGGTGCGCCCCAACGTTAAAAAGCTGTTTGAAATTTGTGCGCTTAACACCATTATGGAGATACGCTCATGAAAGAGTTTACCGTTAAATTCAATCTTTGCGACAGCGAGTATATGACTGCGCTCCGTCTTGTGTGCGGCGCGGTGTGCAGTGTGCACGGGCTTAACGTGGACGATTTAGAGGACTTTAAGGTGTGCGTTACCGAAAGCGCGATTATTTTAAAGAACTGCGGTTTTTGCACGTGTACGGTTTTATTTAAGGACGATAACGGGCTTGTATGCGAGGTTACGGGCGAGGGCGGCAACCCCAAAGAGGGGGAGACCGAACTTTCGCTTGCGCTCATTTCCGCGCTCGTTTCCGACTGTGAAATATCAAGGCGCGGGGAAGTTATAAACAAAGTAACGCTTAAGGTATGATGGAAAGCAGTGAAATTGACGAGCTGTTCCGTGAGTACCGAAAGACGGGTAACGTCGAGATAAGGAACAAGCTGGTCGAAAATTATTTTTATATAGCCGAAATCCTTGCCAAAAAATTTGCCGGCAGGGGGGTGGAGTACGACGACCTTCTTCAGGTCGCGTCGGAGGCGCTGATTGCCGGGGTTGAGAAATTCGACCCCGATTTGGGCAACCGCTTCACTACTTACATAACGCCGACGATGACGGGAATGATTAAAAACTATTTCCGCGACTATTCGCGCGCCGTAAGACTGCCGAGGAGAATTTATACCGTAGCCGCAAA
>JAIDRY010000013.1 GCA_029061465.1 Clostridia bacterium | reverse complement strand
ATAAAAACCTAATATATTGTGAAGCTAAATTATATTTTTGCTTGTTTGTAGTTATAATTGAAATATTTTGATATAAATCGTTGAACTCTTCAATTGGCTTTACTGCGAAAGACACCTCACGCGTTTTCAATCTGAAAATATCGCGTTGCGTTCCCAACAGATACTTAAATTTGCCGTTTATTAGCTGGACGTATGCGGCGGTTGGCTTAGCAGTTTTGGCGTCTGATAAGCCACATAATAATGCCGCAGCTCCTGACAAATTTTCGATGCCTATATTTACAATGGTATTTTTTGCATTAATATCAGAAAAATCAGCCGTTGTATCTAACGTTAAAATACAGTAACCTCCGTTACACCACGTATAATACGGCTCCTTACCTGCAATATAGTTTTCAAAACCACTGATACCTGCACCGTAAGAAATAATATCCGGTAATGTACCGTTTTCGATATTTAACTTTGCCGCATTTGCAGATATTGATTTGACCATTAGATAACAGCTTGTGTCTTTTGAAAATTTATCTGCAATATTTTGCAAATAGGCTGTTCTTGAACCTTTACCTCCTTCAAAGCTGTCAATTTGCCAAACGTTTAAAACAAATTTGTTTTCATCTGCAACTGCGCTTTTTCGCTGAGATAAAGCGACAATCGGTACACAAATGAGAATAATTGCGCAAATTATAAACAACGCTATTCTTTTTAGAAGCCTTTTACTCATTTTATGCATAATATATTCTATTATGAAGTTTTATAAAAAATACATTAGGGAGTATTCATATTGAATACTCCCCGCGCTTATTCGCTGAAACACTCTTAAAGCATTTTAACGAATAAGCAAATATATAATAAAGCGTTACGCTTGTAATATTATAATGGCTGTTATAATTTTTTTTATGCAAAAAAATAAGCGCACCTATATGAGCGCTTATTTTATAGTATTATTAGTCTTGATTGTCATAAAGAAACTTATTTTCGGCCTTATGATTTTTGTGTACTGTCAAAAGATTTTCATGTGTCAAAAAGCCATTTTCAAATGCTTCTTGCAGACCATAAAATTTCCCGCGATTGTATACGGTAAAAGTTATTACAACAGAATGATGAAAAACTATGTCGTCAACAATCTCGCTTGTAAATGCTTGCCCATATAGCCCGTCAAATAGCATAACGTGTACCCCGTCAAATTCTCCATAGCATCTGAAAGATACGGATTTTTCATCAATATTATGTAATTGGGCATAATCAGCAGTAATTTTGTCATGCTCTTCATTCTCATTACACGCAGTGAACAGCATTGCTATGCAACAAAATATTAAGGAAATAGAAAAAAATTTAAATAAACTTTTCATTCATCCGCCTCGAACATCTATTATAAATAAATGTAACACGTTAATATGAAAACTATGAGATAAAATATTGAAAAAATACAAAAAGCGCGACAGCTGCCGCGCTTTTTAATTGCAATTGTATTTATTTATTCCTCTTCATCAGGCAATTCAACGTTATGATAAACGTCCTGTACATCATCAAGCTCGTTAAGCTTATCAAGCATTTTCATAAACGTTTCAAGCTTATCGCCGTCAAGAGTAATATAATTTTGAGGAATCATTTTAATTTCCGCTTCAAGGAACGTAACGCCCTTCCCTTCGAAATATTTTCTTGCTTCCGACCATTTTTCGGGAGTTGTGTAAACTTCGTAAACATCATCTTCGACAACGTAATCGTCCGCATCTGCTTCCAAACAGTATTCCATCATTGTATCTTCATCAAGTGAAACAGTCCGCTCAATCACAAATACGCCCTTATTGTCAAACATATAAGATACGCAACCGTTCTGTCCCATCTGACCGCCGCATTTGCCCATTGTCGAACGAATATCACCGGCCGTGCGGTTTACGTTGTCCGTAAGCGTTTTAATTATAACTGCTGAACCGGCAACTCCGTATCCTTCATAAACCAGCTCTTTATAGTCCTTATCGCCCATTTCGCCCGCGGCCTTTGCAATCGAGCGTTTAATATTTTCATTTGGCATATTAGCCGCTTTTGCCTTTGCTATTACGTCGGCAAGCTTAGAGTTTGTATCGGGATTAGGATTGCCCTTTGCTGCAACGGCAAGCTCTCTTCCTATTTTTGTAAAGACTGCAGCTCGTGCCGCATCGGTCTTGCCCTTCTTTGCCTGTATATTGTGCCATTTGGAATGTCCTGACATATTTTTACCTCTTTAATTTGTATTTTAATTGATACATAGCTATGCCTGCCGAAACGGCGGCATTCAAACTTTCACAAGTGCTTTGCATCGGAATTTTTACTCTGTAATTTGACTTCGCTAAAATCTCGTCGCTTATTCCACCGCCCTCATTACCTATGCAAAGACAATATTTTTCAGGCGGATTAAAAGCAAAGATATCCTCACCATTCATATCCGCACAGATAAGTGGCAAACCGTTTAAAACAGACATTATCTGTTCACGTGAGCCTTGATATAGCTTTATAAAGAATATACCGCTCATGCTCGCTCGTACCGCTTTGGGGGAATATGCGTCGACGCAGTTTATTAAGTAAACTTCCTTATAACCGGCGGCGTTTGCTGTGCGGATTATCGTGCCTAAATTTCCCGGGTCCTGAAGGCAATCAAGTAGCAGACAACTGCCTTGCGGCGGCTGCAAATTATAACTTGGAAGCTCTACAACGGCAATAACACCTTGAGGTGTTTTCTCCGCTGAAATACTTTCAAATACACTGCGGCTGACGATAACAGAGCCCTCATACTTGTCGGCAAGCTCCTCCGAGCAAATAATCTTTTGTATTTGACATCCTGCCGCTATACACTCGTTTACAGGCTTTATGCCTTCGACAAGATATGCACCGTATTCTCTGCGATACTTTTTATCGGAAAGTTTAATTATTTCTTTAATTAACGGGTTTGACTTTGATGTAATAACCATATAAAAAATTAAGCCTTATTAAAAGGCTTAAAATTATATTATAATGCTGCTTTTGCTTTATCTGCAAGCGCGGCAAAAGCCGTTGCATCATTGACGGCAATATCCGCAAGAACTTTTCTGTTAAGAGTGATTCCCGCAGTTTTAAGACCGTGCATAAACTTGGAATAAGATAACCCGTTGATTCTTGCCGCAGCGTTAATACGGGCAATCCAAAGACTGCGCATATCACGTTTTCTCAGCTTCCTGCCGATATATGCATAGTTCAACGACTTCATAACCGCCTCGCGGGCGATTCTGTAAGACTTGGATTTATTGCCGAAATAGCCTTTTGAAAGGCGGAATATCTTTCTGCGTTTCTTTAACGCGTTTACTGTTCTTTTAATACGCATTGGTTATAACCTCCTATTAATCC
>JAIDRY010000129.1 GCA_029061465.1 Clostridia bacterium | reverse complement strand
TCTTAATCGATACGCTTGAAAATTTCCTTCGAAAGTCAAGGGCAGCCTTCGTCGCCTACCATATTTTAAAAGTCTTCCGCTTTAAGCGACCCGACTCTTAAAGCAATCGCGTCGGCAAGCTCGCCCTCGTTTATATTGTAGTCCACTGGTACGGGCGCGGGTGCGACTGCGGCGGGAGCAGGTGCGGGAGCGGGCGCAGGCTGCGCGGGCTGTTCCGACTGAATACCCGTCTTTTCCGCAATTTTGGCTGCGAGGTAATCGTAGTCGAACATAATTTCCTGATAGTCGGGAACGACAAAGTTCTCTATTACTCTATCGGCAATATATTCGTTATCTAAACCGCTGAGGTTGATATTTATATTAACTTTCTGTGCTTCGCCCTCTGCATAGGTCTCCGTGCCGTCCGCCGCGGGACTCTTTACAAGGTATTCGGCAACCTTCTTTGCAATCGCTTCGTTGTCGACTCCGTCGTCATAGTTGCTTACGTGAACGGGACGGGGAACGTATCCGCCGTCTGATTTAGCTTCGGGAATTACGATGCGCGAAGCAACCGCGGAAGCAAGCTTATTGTAGTCGAGGTCGGAGCCGCCAGATTTAGGAACAACGATTTGCTCGGCAACCTTGCTTGCGATATAGTCGGGTGAAATTGTTTCGGGCACGGGAATGCGTGCTACTATTCTTTCGACCATCTCGTCCGTGTTGACTGCTGAATTGCCCGAGCGTGAAGCCGCGGGAATTACTGCGGCAACCTTTCTTGCAAGCGCGTCGTAATCGATTTCGGGTGCGGGCGCGGGTGCGGCGACAACGGTCGTCTTACCGTCGGCAACAACCTTGGGCGCGGGCATACGCGAAACGATTTTTTCAACGAGTGCGTCGTAATCGATATTAGCTTCCGATTTGTACGTAACGGGGTAGGTCGACGGATAGGACGGCGTTTTGTCAGCCGTGCGTTCCGCAACTTTGTCCGCAAGTAAATCGTAGTCAATAGGCTCTGCGGAAGCGCTGGTTGCGACGGGAGTCTTTGCGGCGGTGCGTTCTGCTACCTTATCCGCAAGCAGGTCGTAATCAATCTGAGGTGCTGCCGCCTTTGCTTCGGAAGATTTTTCCGCAAGCTTAGAAGTGTCTATACCGTCGAGCGCGGCTTTAAGCTCGTTAATTTTCTCGGTAACGCCCTCGAAAATGCTTGCGCTCTGGATAGCCATATAGCGCAGCTCGCGTTTTAAAGCCTTTATCTCTTCGTTTATCGCGGCGTAAACCGCCTCGCCCTGAGCGCCGGCGCGCTCGGAAGCGCGCGTCTGACGGGAAAGACTGTCAAGCGCGTTAACTATACTTGAATTCATCTGACGGGTTTCTGCAAGCAAAGCGTCGGCTTTGGCGGAAATCTCCATATCGTTGATGAGAATTTGCTCCACCTTACTTTGAGCCTGTACGTCCTTTGCCTGGCGGGCTTGCTTTTTATCAGCCATTTTGCACCTCGCGTAAGTTAAAATCAAACCCGCAAAGTAGCGGATTTTATATTAGTTTACACCAAATTTTAAAAAAAGTAAATAATTATAAGCAAATTTTTGCCTTAATTTTAATATTTTTTGGCGTTAATCGGCACATATGTGGGGGTTAACTGCATTTCAGGGCTAAAAATCCCAGCTTTTCCCAAATGCCGTCAAGCTGTGCTTAAAACGGAAAAAAGACCGTATAAAACGCGGGCGGCGGGTACATAATACTAATAAAAAAGGAGCTTTTGTTTTTATGAGCAAAAAGAAAAATAAGGTGCCTAAAATTACGGAAGAGGAATATTACGCTTACATCGCGGGGCTTAAAAACGACGCGGCGCTGTTTAACAGCGACGGAAAAATGATAGTTCCCCCGCCCTTTATTTCCTCTTCGGACGGTAACAAAAAGAACAAAGCAGACTGAGCATAATTGTTAAAGACGGAAGGTAATCCTTCCGTCTTTATATTTTTTATCATCACCCGCGCCGTACATTGCCGAAGCGGATAACGCCTTAAATATTTATCAATCTTATATTATGCAAATTATAAAAATTTTGATAACTTACGGCGCGGCCGAAAATCACGGAAAATCGGTAGCGCAGAATAGCTACCGATTTTTGTGAACTTTTTATAATATTATGCAGATTACTCCGCCCTTACCTTCGTTTACGATACGCGTAATCGCGCGGCGCATTTTCGACTTGGTGTCGTCGTGCATACCGCCCACCTTTGCGGCAAGACCTTCCTTTACCATTCCCCTTAACGATTTGCCGAAAACGTTGGTGTCCCACATATCTTCGGGGTTGGTTTCAAAGCCGTTCATCATTCCCTGAACTATGCCTTCACTCTGTCCCGCGCTGCCCATTATGGGGTTCACCTCTCCCGCGACGTCTATTTTTACAATGTGGTAGCTGGGCGCGGTGGCTCTGAGTTTAATGCCCACACTGCCGCCCTGCCTTACCACCTTGGGCTTGTCGAGGCTCATATCACCGTCGTCGGGGCCTACTATGCCGTAGCCGTTTACCCTTGCACATTCGAGCGCGTCCTTTACCTTGTCGTAACCGCGCTTTGCCTCCGCAGTGCCGCTCACGTAGCGCATGAGCGAATATTCGTCGGAAATCTGGTCGCCCGCAATTTCGGAGAGCATATCGAAGAATACGCCGTCGCGCACGTAACAGGTTATATTCGCCTTTCCGTTTGCAAGGCTCAAATTCATTGAAACGTTATCTTTCCAGAACTTGCATCCGCCAAGCATATTTTCAAACGCGGCGCAATCCTTCATTCTGCATACCGATGACGACACCCCGCGCACCTTTTCCAGAAGCTCTGAAAGGGCTGAGCTGTCCTGCGGCAAAAAGCGCATCCACTCGGGAATTTCTATATCGAAGCCCGTTACGGGGAACTCGAACAGCACGGCTTTCAAAATATTCAAAAGCCCCGCTTCGTCTATCTTTTCACAGTTTGCCGCAATTACGGTAACGCCGTACTTTGCTTCAAGCTCTTCCTTTAAACTGCGTGCGGAAGCTTTTTCTGGCGCGGCGCAGTTTAATACTATAACGAAGGGTTTGCCTATTTCTTTAAGGCGCGCAACCGTCTTTTCCTCCGCGGCGATATAGCCCTCGCGCGGGATATCGGAAATACTGCCGTCCGTCGTTACGCAGACGCCGATAGTGGAATGTTCGGAAATGACTTTATCCGTGCCGAGCTCCGCCGCCTCTGCAAAGGGCAGGGGCTTTTCGCTCCACGGCGTGTTTACAAGACGGGGCTTACCGTCCTCCTCGAAGCCGCTTGCGCCCTGCGTTATAAAACCCACGCAGTCTGCAAACCGCACGTTTGCCTGCGCGTTTTCAATTTTTACGGTTGCAGCCGTTGCCGGCACAAACTTGGGCTCGGTAGTCATAACGCTTCTGCCCGAAGCCGACTGCGGCAGTTCGTCCGTCATAATATTTTTGAGATTGCCGTCACCGACGTGCGGTATGACGAGCTCCGTCATAAACTTTTTTATAAGGGTTGATTTGCCCGTGCGCACGGGTCCGACCACTCCCACGTAAATATCCCCGCTGCTGCGCTTTGCTATATCCTCGTAAACGTTGTAATCAAGCATTATCCGCCTCCGCAAAATCTATGTGTATAATAAACTTATTTTACGCGTTTAAATTTTAGAACATTTTGTCGCAAAATAAAATACCCGCGGCGGCTTTTCGAGCCGTCGCGGGTTAAATTAAATTAAAATTATTCTGTAACGTAATTGAAAAATTCCTGCATTTCCTTTTTGGTATCGAAGTTTGCAATAAAGCTGAAATCAGCCATCGCGGCGGAAAGAACCTTGGGAACGCGCTCCGCCGATTTTAAATTGAGCGCGTACTTCGCCTTTATTTCCTCCTCGGTATGCGCGAACGTTTTGCCGTCGCGGCGGCTTACAAAACCGCAAAAATACTTTCTTCCGCAGCCCACGGACGTGCTTCCGTACGCAAGGGTATCAGCCCAGATTTTATAGACGTCCGTGCTGTTGGCGTAATCCATCATATCGGTAGAAGGACTGCCCGCGGGGCGCATATTTACTTCGAGGGCGACAACCTCACCCTTTTTACCTATATATTGGTCGCGCGTAAGGCGGAAAAACTCGAAATGGACAAATCTGTTTTTGACGCCGAAAGCCTTTAAAACGGCTCTGCCCGCCGCCCTGATATCGTCTGGAATTTCCGGCAAATAGTAATAAAGACTGTTTTCACCGTTGTTTACGATATCCATAATAGAGGCCGTTTCGCAAAGTCCCGTTTCGAATACGGGGTTGCCGCTTCCATCCACGATTGCGTCGTACGAATTGACTATACCGTCGATATACTCCTCCATAATATAGCCCTGCGGCTTGCCGCTCATAAAATCAACAAGTTCATTCTCGTTCTTTATCTTATAAGTTGCGTTTGCGCCCACGCCGTTATCGGGCTTGACTATGACGGGGTAGTCCACCTTTTCGATAAACTTTTTACAGCCTGCAAGCGATTTTACGAGGTAGTGCCTTGCAGCCTTTATCCCCGCCTTTTCGTAATACTTTTTCATTTTCGACTTGTACTTAACCGCCTTCACGCGGGAAAGCCCGTAGCCCGAGGTTATGTTGAACGCCGTACGCAGCGCCGCGTCGCGCTCTAACCAGTACTCGTTATTGCTCTCCAAAAAGTCAATCCTGCCGTACTTATGTATAAAGAACGCAACCGCGCGGTACACCTCGTCGTAGTTTTCAAGGTCGGAAACCTTATAGTACTCGGTAAGGCATTCTTTAAGCTCGAAGTTAAGTTCGTCGTAGGGGCAGTCACCTATGCCTAAAACGTTAAAGCCGTCCTTTTTAAGCTCCTTGCAAAAATAGCGGTAGCTATCGGGGAAGTTGGGTGAAACGAATATAAAATTTTTCATAATTTAATTCTCCGGAAATAAAGTTTGGAATACGTACGGAAGGCTCTTTTCCCAAGAGGCTTCCGAATGAGTGCCGTACGGAACTATGCGCGTGTTTACAAACACGCCTTTATTGATAAGCTCCGCCGATGTCTGGGCAAACAGCTCTCGCATACCTTCGTGATTTTTAAACTCACGACTTCCGTAATCGGTATAAAGCAGAGTGTTTTTGCCGTATCTTGCGCTTAGGATAAATTCGGGCATTCTGCCGCAAACCCAAAGGCTGGGCGAAAGCGCCGCCCCGCGCGAAAAATATCTGTTA
>JAIDRY010000128.1 GCA_029061465.1 Clostridia bacterium | reverse complement strand
CTTTGCTTCCCTTCAAAGGCGAGTAATTAATAAAAAATTAAAAGACCTTGTTTTCACAAGGTCTTTTTTTTATTCTAATATTCCGATTTTCCTATAAGGTAATCACAACTAACTCCGAAATAACTACTCATTTCCCAAAGGATTTTTAAATCGGGTTCAAATTGTCCCGTTTCCAAATAAGAGATTTTGCGCTGAGTTAAATTAAGTGCTTTTGCAAGTTCTGCCTGACTTAATCCTTTTTCTTTTCTTAAATTTTTTAATCTTTCGGCAAAAATAATATTCATAATAAAATTTTAGATAAAAACTGTCTAAAATTCTTGACTTAGATAGTTTATATCTATAAAATGTTATTAGTGTTAAAATAATGAGGAGAAAACAATGTCGGAAGATACTAAGCACTGTTATAATTGTTGTTATTACAAGCCGTACTACTTAAAGGGGGATAAGCAGTTTGATAGGTGCGATATCGGATTTTGCTCAAAAAAGAAAGCTACTGTTGAAAAGCGTGAAGTTTTTGACAAGTTTTACCATACGTATTACGCGCACGTTTCCCGAAGGCAAACGGCGTTGACGGCGTTAGTCGAGCATATCAACATTTTGTCGGAAATAAAACAGATTTTGGACGAAGACGACGACGAAATGATAAAAGAACTGTTTTTGGATTTTAAAAAACGCAAGAGATAAAAAGCAATAAATTAAAAAGGGTTGCCGTAGGGCAACCCTTTTTCAATCTACTGTTACGCTAACAGATTAACTTTATTTTTGATTATATATCTCGTGAGGAAGTAACAGCCGACGGTTACGCCCGCGTTGAATATAATCTCTATCCACATAGTAAGGTGAACTGAAACCCTGGTCATTGCTTCATTTATATCGGCAATAATCGTCGAGTTGAGTATCTGCCATACGAACATAATTCCCACGTACAGTAAAATGGAAATTGCTTTGCGGTTTTTAACCGTAAACAGCTGACCTACCGACATTACCGCGTAGAATACGAGGAAAGTCATAGGCACCGATATGATTATCAAAAGAACAAGCTCGAAGAAGAACAGAGGCTCTGCATTTGCAAATTGGCCTATCAACGCTCCGGCTTCCGAGAATGCATCGCCTATTGCTTGCAGTACTTCCTGCGGCAATCCCACGAAGAATATGCAGGACGAAAGCAGACATAATATTATGCTTCCGAACATAACGGTTATAGCGGAAATAAGCTTAGCCCATATAAGCTGGTCGGGGTTAATGGGAAGTGAAAGCGTTAAATATCCCGTGCTTGTAAACAGCGACTGATAAAAACTGCTTATTCCGAAGAAGTAGCCTATAATCAGGGTTACCATTATCGAAAATATATAGAACATCATAATCGATATGCCAAGCCCCGGATTTGAAGTTTCTATCGTAATTCTTGCAAGGATTGCAAGCAACAGCATTATAATTGCGGGTATCAAAGCGATACGGAAAATGTTGCGCAGCTCGTGTTTAATAAGTTTGCCTACCATTTGAACACCTCCCTGAAAACTTCGTCAAGCGATTTGCCCTCTTTTTCCTTTACCTCGGCTACGGGCGCGTCAAGCGCAATTCTGCCGCGGTTTAAAAATATCGCGTGGGTTAATATCGGCTCTATATCTGCGATGAGGTGGGTGCAGAGGAAAATGGTGGAGCCTTCCGCGCGGTTGTTCATAACCGTGTCGAGAATAAAATCTCTCGCGGCGGGGTCTACGCCCGCGATAGGTTCGTCTAAAATATAAAGCTGTGCGTCGCGCGACATAGTAAGTATAAGCCCCAGCTTTTCCTTAGTGCCCTTTGAAAGCGACTTTATTTTCTGCTTTTTGTATATCTGCAACCTGTTCAGAAGCTCGTCGCACTTCGCCATATTGAAGTCTTTGAAAAAGTCTGCGTAATACTTGACCTGCTGTTCAACCGTCATCCAGTTGATAAGGTAGTTTGCGTCGGGCAGGTACGCCGTAATTGCTTTCGTTTGCGCGCTCGGCGCTTTGCCGTCGATAAGAATTGTTCCGTCGTTGGGCTGCAACATTCCATTGCAAGCTTAATAAGCGTTGACTTTCCGCTTGCGTTGGGGCCGAGTAAGCCTACGACTCCGCCGGGTTTGACTTTAAACGATACGTTATCGAGTGCGGGTATATTTCCGTAACTCTTGAAAACGCCGTTACATTCGAATATATATTCTCCCAAAACTTTTCTCCTTTTTAATTGATAAAATTATTATACTACGCTAATGTTGCAAAATCAATAGTTCAGCCCTATTTTTTGCATATTTTACTTTACCGTTGTAAAAGGCGGTTTAGTACCTTATTTCGACAAAAAACTTTAAATTGTGACAAAATAAATACGTTAATAAAAAATGCTTGTAATTTGCAGGAATATTTGATATAATATAGCTCACTATAAATATATAGGGGCATACTAATGGAGGAAAATATAAATTCCGAGGCAAATCCTGCCGAAGAAGTTTCAAAAACTCAGCCTGAAAAAAAGCCGCGTTTTAAAACGGGATGTTATCTCTTTTTCAAACGCTTTTTCGATATAGTTTCCGCAACCCTGCTTTTATTAGTTTTAAGCTGGTTTATATTAATATGTATTCTCGTCAAGTGGCTTGAAGATTTTTACAATCCCGTATATCTTTCAACGCGCGTAGGAAAGGACGGAAAGACTTTCAAATTTATTAAGATACGTACAATGTGCCCCCATGCGGAAGAGCTTAAACAACAGCTTATCGACGCAGGCTTGAACGAGGCAGACCCGCCCGTATTCAAAATGGAAAACGACCCCCGCATAACGCCCGTAGGCAAATTTTTCAGGAGATTTTCCATTGACGAATTATTACAGCTTTTAAATATTATAGCGGGACAAATGAGCGTAATAGGTCCGCGCCCGCCCCTTCCTGAGGAGGTGGAGACGTACACCGAGGAGCAGAAAAAGCGCCTTTCCGTAAAAGGCGGACTTTTATGCCTCTGGCAGATTCAAAAGAACAGAAACAAAACTACTTTTGACGAATGGGTAAAACTCGATTTGGAGTATATCGAAAAGCGTTCGCTTTGGCTCGATACCAAAATTCTTTTCAAAGGTATGTATATGGTCGTATTTGACCACAGCGGTAAATAAATTTAAAATCAAACCGCGCTTCCGAAAAATCGGAAGCGCGGTTTTTGTATGTCTCAATATTTACTATTTAAAAAGATTTTTAATCATTGTGTTTACGTACAGAAAGGGAACAATTGA
>JAIDRY010000127.1 GCA_029061465.1 Clostridia bacterium | reverse complement strand
GTTCATGCCTGCGTCTATTAAATCGGAAATGACAATTTCATTGTCGCTGGCAGGACCGAGGGTGCATATTATCTTGGTTTTCTTCATTTTACCACCTCAATTTATTATGTATATATTTTAAAATAAAACTTCCCAAAAATCAATATTTAATGACAAAATAGTTGCGTGAGATTAATAAAAATTGTAAAATATAATTAATTTGAGTTAATTATACGGTTGCGGGCTACGAAAGTAGCGTGAGGAAAGTCCGAGCATCAAAGGGCAAGGGTGCCTGCTAACGACAGGTGAAGGCGACTTCAAGGAAAGTGAACAGAAATATACCGCGGCTTTTGCCGTAAGGTTGGAATGGCGAGGTAAGAGCTCACCGTTCCCTTGGTAACAAGGGAAGCCAATTAAACCCCACCCGATGCAAGATTGGGCTATCGGCTTGCTTAAATGCAAAGACTGCCCGTCTGCCGACAGCCGTTAACATCGCTTGAGCTTGCCGGTGACTGCAAGATTAGATAGATAACCGTACACGACAGAACTCGGCTTACAGATTAATCTCAAATTGTTATAAGCGCCACAGCGTAAATCCGCTGCGGCGCTTTCCGTATATAAAATATTTTAAAAACTTTTTAAATACACTTGACAAGTGTATAAAATATATATAAAATAACAATTGTTATCAATAACTAATGTTATTATTGAGGTGTGCTTTGCCGGCAAAGAAACAAATTACAAAACAAAAGATTTTAGAAGCAGCAGTGGATATAGTCCGTCAATGCGGCATAGCCGCATTGAATATGCGCACGCTTGCAAAAGCGTGCGCATGCTCCACACAACCTATTTACCTTTCGTTCAGCGGAATGGACGAATTAAAGACAGCTGTAGCGAGAGAGGTATTAAATACGTTTAATAGATATATTGAACGTGAAATAGCCTCAGGAGCATATCCCGAGTATAAGGCGGTAGGCATGGGCTATATCCGTTTTGCAAAGGAGCAAAAGCAGTTTTTCAAATATCTTCTTATGAACGACGGGATGGCACAAACCGGACTTAGAGAGGAGAGCTTTAATGAATCGGTGTTTATGATTATGAAAAACTACGGGCTTTATCAGGATGACGCCGCAAAGCTTCACTTGCAGATGTGGATTTTCGTTCACGGCATTGCAAGTATGTTTGCAACGGATTACATTGACTGGGATTGGGAAACAGTAAGCAAATTGGTTACCGATGCGTATAAAGGTCTTTCAAATAATCTGCAAGGAGAGAATAAATGATTATAGAAATAGAAAATCTTAAAAAATCGTTTAAAGACGTAGTTGCAGTTGACGACGTTTCGTTTAAGGTCAGGGAAGGAGAACTGTTTGCCTTTCTCGGTGTAAACGGAGCGGGCAAGTCGACTACTATAAATATTATTAGCGGCATTCTAAGTAAGGATTGCGGTAAAGTCACTGTGTGCGGTTACGATATCGATACTGCGGCGGAAAGAGTGAAGGGTGAAATCGGAATAGTTTTTCAGAATTCAGTACTTGACAAAAAAATGACGGTTTACGATAACTTGAAATCCCGTGCAAGCCTTTACGGCATCTTCGGTAAAGAGTTTAACGCTCAGCTTAACGAGATAAGCGAACTTCTCGATTTAAAAGACGTTTTAAAGCGACCTATAACTAAACTTTCGGGAGGACAGAAAAGACGCATAGATATTGCCCGCGCCCTTTTTCACAATCCAAAACTTTTGATGTTAGCCGAG
>JAIDRY010000126.1 GCA_029061465.1 Clostridia bacterium | reverse complement strand
GAATAAGTTAAAATTTCCGTCGTTACTATATTGCTGTCCAGCTCGGCGGCAATGGTCTCACCGTCGGGCAGAACGTAGTTGAACGCTATATTCGATTGATTTGGAATTATCATATTTTTCTCCTTAGTTTACTTGTACCTGAAACGTAACCGTTACGCTTGACTGCGGCGTCAGGTTAGCCGCAAAAAATCCCGTTTGCGGATTATACGCGGGATAGCTTACTCCGCCTACCGTTACCGAGCCGTCTACAAAGGTCGTTCCGGCTGGTATCCCGTCCTTGAAAATAACGTTGGTTACAGGCACGCTTCCCGTGTTCGTTATTACGGAAGTATAGGTCAGAATATCGCCCTTGACCGCAAAGGCTTTGTCAACGCTCTTCACGTTCGTCATACTGCGCACGATTATATATACCGCGGCGGGGTTCGAGTTAGAAAAGCTCGTGGCAGGATATCCCGCAAACGGGAAAAACTGATAATCGGCCCTTGCGATATTGAATAAGGGATTGACGGCGGGAAGCGAATTTACCGTAACTTTAAACGACACCGTAACCGTCTGATTGGGCGATATGGTCGGAATAACGACGGGCAATGCGCCCGCATACGGAACGCCGTCCACCGTAACCGAACCTGCAACGAGCGATGTCTCGGGCGGAAGCATATCGGTTACCGTGGTATCCAAAGCGTCAACGGTGCCCGTGTTCTGTATGCCGAGAGTATAAGTTATCTCCTCGCCAACCTCGGCAAAAGTTTTGTCTGCCGACTTAGTTACGACGAGGTTTGCACCCTTGCTGTCTATCTGCAATGCAAGCGCGTTGGGAACGTACAAATCGCCGTCGCTCGTAAAGCGGATAACCGCACTCGACTGGCTTGCCGCAAGCTTGTCGGAAACGTCCACCGCGGTTATATCCCAGCCCTGACGGCCCGCCGAAACGTTAGTGCCCGCGGCGGCGTTAGCGTTGCGGGTACCGAACGTGCCCGAAGTATCCAATGTTCCGTTTGAGTTGTTTATTTGTGAAGCGAAAAAGTTATTTACGGGGTTATTCGCGCCCGACAGAAGTTCAAGGGTCGGAATACTCTGCCCGAACAGCATCTGGTCGCCCGTCAGCACAGCGTCGCCCTCCTGCGCCGAAACAAAAATTTTACCGGTTATAGGCAAAACCTCGGGAGTCAAGAAGTTGGAAACGGTTATGGTAGTACTGCCCGTGTTGGGTGAAACCACCGTTCCGCCGCTCCATAAAGTCATGTTTCTGAGCGGCAAGGTCGGGTTTTCGTATACTACCGCAAGCGTCCAGCCCGCGTGGTTGGTGTCCGCCGTTCTGTTATCGATTGCCTCTATCAGTGCGGGAACGCCCTGAACGGAGTAAGTTCCGCCGAGCGCGGCTTGCACTAAAGCCGTAACGTTAGCCGTTCTTACGTAAAATCCCACGGTGATATTGTCGGCGGGAATGTTGAAGTTTTGCGCCGTCGCGGGGTCGGGGGCTATAGTGTTGACGCCGAGCGGCGTTGTGAAAGTTATGCTGATGTTAGTCAACGCGGAAATATTATTGACCGACGAGCGGAACAGTCCGCCCCAAATAAGTTCCGCATACAGCACGTCAGAACCCGCAGGCAAATTCAATACCGCACGCGAGCCGTTTTGCGTATAGTCGAGCGTAGTTCCCTCAGGAAACGTCCCTACCTGCAAAGCGGCATTAAGGCTTGTAAATGCACCTATCGAGCCTTCCGTGCCAGGGGCGTTCTGGTTTGCGGCTTTACTAAGCCCTAACGTATTGCCCGTGAAAACGATACCGCCTTTTTTTACGTCGGAATATCGTTGAATGAAAGGCATATTATTCTCCTTTTGTAAAAAAATACTACATACCCTCCCCCTTGCTTAACAAAGGCGAGAATATGTAGTCAGAATTTTTTAATATGTTATCTTTATATTATATGATGCGGTTTTATATTTTCGTTACCGTCTTGTACCCTAATACGGCGAAGCCGCGAGCTCGTTTATTAAAGCACACGCCACAGCTAAAACAATAAAATTTTGTTATGCCCTTGCAAAATTATTTATTTTATGATATAATTTATTATATGGAAAACGAAAAAAAATCAGCAATTATCGTGGGGCTAAAAACGGCATTATTTCTCTCACTCGCTTATGCTTTTATCGTTTTAGTCATAGCAATGAGCACGAATACCATTGTGTTCTATGCGCTATTCGGCTTACCCCTCGTTTTTGTCCTGTCGTGCTTTTTAGGACTCACTATGAAACTCGGTATGTTAAAATTCATAAACCCTGATTCCGTTTACAACGCATTAAACAACCCCGTTGACAATTATTTCAGCAGTAAATTTGACAAGAGCGTTGGCAGTATCATTTTGACCGTTCTGTGCTTTTTACCCACGCTTATATTCTATTTCTTTTTTTCCTGGATTTTTTATATCGTAAAAAGAAAATCTGCCGACTGACGTAGGTTACTATTTCTTCATAAAAATAAAGTCGAACCGCTTTTTACTGTACGTTCGACTTTTTTTATTTACAAAAACGCACCCTAAGAGGCTAAGCGCCTATGGCGCTTGGCGTCGTCGCTTCGCTCCTCGCACGAACGAGAGAGTTCTTCTGCTTAGGGTGCAAGCAAAAGCCAGCCGCGAGATAAATCTCGCGGCTGGCTTTTGGCGCACCCTAAGAGGCTCGAACTCCTAGCCTTTGGTTCCGTAGACCAACGCTCTATCCAATTGAGCTAAGGGTGCATATTATTTACTATTCTTATGATTCGCTTTTTCTCAAAAGCCGTAAGGGCAACGCCTTTTTCGGACACCGTTCGCGCGGGG
>JAIDRY010000125.1 GCA_029061465.1 Clostridia bacterium | reverse complement strand
GGCGCGCTTCTCGTCAAAACCGAGCATATTTTTAAGCAGAGGCACGACTACCATTCCCCCGCCGCCGCCGAAAAGTCCGTTTACCGCGCCCGTTAAAAGTCCGCAAAGCACGGCTTTGAAATTCTTTTTTACCGTAAACATATCCTGTACGCCTTAGTTTTTGCAAATTTTGGAAAAATAATAAATTTTTTTCTTAACGGTGCTTATTAATTGCTTGATAAAAATTTTCAATTATATTAAAATGTATTAGTACGATTTTATATAATAAAGAAAAAGCGGCTTTTATTACGCCGCGGAAACTCAGGAGTTTTATGGCTAAAAAACACTCTTACGGAAAAGTAACAAGAAAATCACTGATTGCGGCGCTCTGCGTTATGTCGGTGTCCTGTACGGCGCTTGCGGCGGCTTGTACGCCCGAAACCGAAAACAAGGACCCTGTGAAGCCTTCTAAGACGGATACTCTGCCTCTTAAAAACGGAAGCTTCGAATTTTTCGATATTCCCGACGACGCCGTTTATCTCATCAAGAACGTTAAAGACTGGTCTTTGGGCGGCGGCAGCTCGGTTAAATCCGGCATTATAGGCACAACGCCTAACGACTGGGACAAGCTTGCGGACGACGATTTGGAACGCAAGCTCGAATACAACAACGACGTGGGCACTTCCTCCGACGAATATATCGACTACAACTCGATGCGTTCACGCGATATTTTATTCAAGGAGCCCTACGCCGCTACCCGCACGGCAACCCAGCTTAAAGACGATAATATTATCGCTAACTACGGCGGCTTGCAGAAGTTCCTCGGAATTGAAAATGACGGAGACGGTTATAAACTCGGCGACAAAGCGGTTTATCTGAACGCGGACGACAAAGACTTCTACTTTGATTTTAAAGACGGAGAATATACAAACCCCGTAAGAAAAGCCGTTATCGATAACCCCGAAACGCACCTTGGCGCAGTTGAGGAAAAGAACGGCGAATATACCCTCGGCGGCGAAAAGTTGTACAAGGGCGAGGACGGCACGCTTTACTCCGACGAAACTTTGGAAAATACCGTGGGCAACGTGCTTATGGTGCACAACTACACCACGGACGGAAAGTACAACGGTATTCGCCAGTACTACACCTCCACTACGGTTACGCTTGAAGCAAACACTGCGGCGGAAATTTCCGTTTGGGTTAAGACCTCTGACTTGAAATTCGATAAAGGTTACAGCGCTTTGGCAGAACAGGACAAGGGCGCACGTATAGAGGTAATTCAGACCGTAAACGGCACGGAAATTGATACGTTTGCCGTTAAAAATATCAATACCGAAAAAATAATTTCGGGCGCAAAGACCGATGACAAAACCACTACCGAGAGCAACGGCTGGCTCAACTATAAAATATACGTCAACTCGTGCGACTTTGCTTCGAGCACTATCCAGTTAAGACTTGGGCTTGGCGGTGAAAACGAGGAGCAGGTTACGGGCTATGCGTTCTTCGACGACGTAACGGTTACAAAGTACCGCACACTCGAAGATAAAGAGTGCACTTACTCCGCTAACAAGGATAAAGTTATTTCCTGCACGCTCACGAGCGAAGCGGACGACAAAGTCTTCAACGCGGACAAGGAATTGAGAGTTACCAACGGCGAAGATAAAAGAAACGCTTACGACTTCTACTACTCGATTGACCTTGCTTCCACGACGGGTTCTACGGATAATAACGTGTATTCGCCCGTAGTTCTGGACGCAAACAGCTTTTCCGCTGCACTAACCACCGAAAAGTACGGCTTGAAGCTTTACGCTTCCGCAGCTAAAAACGAAGCTAACCTTTCCGGCGTTGCGAAGGGAGACAGAGCAGG
>JAIDRY010000124.1 GCA_029061465.1 Clostridia bacterium | reverse complement strand
CAACATTCTGGGGGGCGCTACAACGGTATTGTTGAGCGTATGCACGTACTCGTTTTTACCGCTTGCCGCCTTGTATCTTATGCCAAGTCTTCTTGCCTGTGCGTCCGTGAGGTTGGAACAGCTGCCGACTTCGAAATACTTTTTCTGACGGGGGCTCCACGCCTCGATATCACAGCTTTTATATTTCAAATCAGCCAAATCGCCCGAACAGCAGATGAGCTGTCTTACGGGGATTTCCATTGATACGAATAATTCTACCGTATAGTTCCAAAGCTTTTCGTACCAGTAGTCGCTCTCTTCGGGCTTGCAAAGTACTATCATTTCCTGCTTTTCAAACTGGTGTATGCGGTAAATGCCCCTCTCCTCTATGCCGTGCGCGCCCTTCTCCTTTCTGAAACAGGGCGAATACGAGGTGAGAGTTTGGGGAAGCGCATTTTCGGGCAGAATAGTATTCATAAACCTGCCTATCATCGAGTGTTCGGAAGTGCCTATAAGATACAAGTCTTCGCCCTCGATTTTGTACATCATGCCGTCCATTTCCTCGAAGGACATAACGCCCGAAACGACGTCGCTTCTTATCATATAGGGCGGTATGCAGTAGGTGAAGCCCTTATCTATCATAAAGTCGCGCGCGTAGGACAACACTGCGGAGTGAAGCCTTGCTATATCGCCCGTAAGGTAGTAAAAGCCGTTGCCGCTCGTTCTTCTTGCGCTGTCCAAATCGATGCCGTTAAGGCTCTCTAAAATATCGAGGTGGTAAGGCACGTCAAAGGGCTTTTCCTCATGCTTTAAAAACAGCTTGCCCTCAACGTTCTGGCTGTCGTCTTTACCCAAAGGGACATCGTCCGCAATAATATTGGGGATTGACATCATATTCTTTTTGAGCGCGCTTTCTATCTCTGCAGTTTCCGCTTCGATTGCGGCAATGCGCTCGTTATCGGCTTTGGACTTGGCTTTGGCGGCTTCCGCCTCTTCCTTTTTGCCCTCGCGCATAAATACGCCTATCTGCTTTGCAAGCGAATTGCGCTGTGCGCGGAGGTTGTCGCCCTCCTGTTGAAGCTCGCGCTTCTTTTTGTCGAGCGCGATTACCTCGTCAACGAGGGGCAGTTTTTTGTCCTGAAATTTCTTTTTTATGTTCTCTTTTACGAGTTCGGGATTTTCACGGATAAGATTAATGTCTATCATCTTTTAAGCCTCTGAAAACTAATATAACCACATTATACTGAAAATAAATTCCAAATGCAAATAAATAGCTTTTAATTTCTTGAAAAACAAGCAAATTTATGTTATACTATAAAAAATTAAACTTTCGCCGATATCACATTGACGGATATCGCGCAAACGGTTTTTATGAGTAAAATAGTTTTTAAAGCAAACGGTACTAATACCACCAAGCCGGCGGACGAGGAAAAGAAGCCTGCGGAAAGTCTTAATCAGGAAAACGAAGCTGCCGAAAAGGCAGTTGCCGAAAAGGAACTTGCTGCAACTGCTGTTGCGCCCGAACCCGTACAAGTAGCCTCTTTACCCGACGAAGCCGAAGCAAAGCCGAAAAAGGCCAAAAAAAGCAAGGACGCCTTTGACAAGCAAAAGATTGTCAAGTATTTCAAGCGCCACCCTAAAAAAGCGGTTAATACCAAGGTTGACAGGTTTTCGCCCAAGCTTGAAAAAGGTCTTTCACCCGACCAGGTTGAAACGCGGTTCAGACAGTTTTTATTCAACGATACCAACAAAAAATACTCCCGTTCCTACGCGAGTATATTTATAGGTAATATCTGCACGTTCTTCAACCTTCTGTGTCTGTTTGCGGCGATTGCCCTTCTTCTTGCCAACACGCAGGGACTTTCTAATTACCTCGTAATAGTCATTACTACGGCCAATATCGTAATAGGTATTATTCAGGAGATACGCTCTAAGCTTGCGATTGACAAACTGTCTATACTTGCGAATAATACAGTCAAAGTCATACGCGACGGCGAGACGGTAGAAATACCCTCGCAGGAGCTTGTGCTTGACGACGTTATTATTCTCGAATTAGGTTGTCAGGTGCCTGCGGACGTTATTTTGGCAGAAGGCTCGGTTGAAGTAAACGAGAGCCTTTTGACGGGTGAATCGGTAGCAATTAAGAAAGCTATAGGCGACACTCTTTACGCGGGAAGCTTTATTGCAAGCGGCAGCGGCAAGTTCCGCGTTGAAAAAGTAGGTAAGGAAACTTATCTTGAAAAGCTCACTTCAAAGGCGAAGAAATATAAGCGCCCTAATTCCGAGCTTATGAACTCGACAAAGCTTATAATCAAAGTCGTTTCGCTTTTGATTATTCCCATTGCGATAGGAACGTTTTTCGCAACGTACCACCACATCGACCCGAACGACAGCACGTTCTTAAAAGTTGTCGGGACGCTGTTTTCAAACGAGGTGAGTTACGCCATACAGCGTACCTGCACCGTCGTAATAGGTATGATACCTTCGGGTATGTTGCTTTTGACGAGTATCGCGCTTGCGGTAGGAATTATGCGTCTTGCTAAATCTCATACCCTCGTGCAGGATATGTACTCTTTGGAAATGCTCGCGCGCGTAAACGTGCTTTGCCTCGATAAGACTGGAACGATTACCGACGGACGAATGAAGGTAAACGATACGGTAATTTTGAACACCGTGGGCGATTACGCTTTGCCCGATATAATGGGAAGTCTTTTAAGAGAGCTTGACGGAAACAATCAAACTTCTATTGCTCTTTACAACCACTTCGGTTATAACGATAAATTTACCGCAACGGCAAAAATCCCCTTCTCCTCTAAGAGAAAGCTCTCCGCCGTTACCTTTGACGAGGGCGGTACGTTTGCAATGGGCGCGCCCGAATTCGTATTAAACCCCTATCCCGCCAAGGTTGAAAAGCTTGTAAAGCAGTATGCGCAAATGGGACTAAGAGTTATAGTAGTTGCGCACTCCCCCTCCTCGATAGTCGGCGACAAACTGCCCGCCGTTATGAAACCCATTGCAATTATTTCAATTGCGGATAACGTGCGCGAGGACGCCGTTGAAACAATTAAATGGTTCAGGGAAAACGACGTAAACGTAAAGGTTATATCGGGCGATAACCCCGTAACCGTTTCAGAGGTTGCCAAGCGTGCGGGAATAGCAAACGCGGACAAATTTATTTCGCTTGACGGATTGAACGATACCGAAGTGGAAAACGTTGCAAACAAGTACACCGTGTTCGGGCGCGTTTCACCCGAGCAGAAGGCTATATTGGTGCGTTCTATCAAGGCGCAGGGCAATACCGTGGCAATGACGGGCGACGGCGTAAACGACATACTTGCTTTGAAAGAAGCCGACTGCGCTATATCGGTTGCTTCGGGAAGCGAAGCCGCACGCAACGTAAGCCACCTTGTATTGATGGACAACAACTTCAACTCGATGCCTAAGGTAGTTGCAGAGGGCAGACGCGTTATTAACAATATTAAAAACTCGTCGTCGCTGTACCTGATGAAAACGCTATTCACGGCGCTGCTCGCTTTCATTTGCATATGTATGGGTGAGCCGTATCTGTTTATGCCGCAGAATATGCTTTTGCTGGAAACCGCGATTATCGCAGTCCCCTCCTTCTTCATTTCGCTGCAACCCAACAAGGAACGCGTACAAGGTAAGTTTATTTCGCACGTCATGAGCGGAGCCCTATCGGGCGCGGTGCTGATGATACTGTGCGTAATGTCAATGTATCTGACAAACGAATTCAACCCCGAGGAGTTCGGCGCAAACTACCGTGCAATGTGTATGATTGCGCTAACGTTTTCAGGCTTCGTAATGGTATTCAGAACGTGTCAGCCGTTTAACGTATACCGCGCCGTACTGTGCGCCGCCGTGCTTGCAATATGCGTTACCGGATACTCTGTGCCTTATATAACGGAAAAACTGCTGTACACGGGCTGGTCTGAACTTACCTGGGACTACGCAAAGGTATTGACGATAGTAGTCGTAATCGAGGCCGCGTTCCCCATATCGGGCTGGTTGAGAGACATTATGCATATATTAATGCCATCTACCAAAAAGCAAACCAAACAAAAAGATACTGCTAAATAATCAAAACCCCAACCGCATCGCGGTTGGGGTTTTTAAATTTATAATTCCTTGCGCATAAACCCGTCGGCATATTCTGCGTATCCGTGCTTGGGATAAAATTGCTTTGATTCAAAGTATTCTTTTCCGCCAAGATGTACTACGGAATATTTAAAATTTACCGATTTTAAATACTGCTCGGCGGTGTTCAGCAATGCAGTGCCTATCCCCTGTCTTTTTAAATTATACTTTACGTACAGACGGTGCAGTTTCGCCGTATCGTTATCGTACTTATTATAACCGATACAGCCGATAACTCTGTCGTTATCATCTATTGCAAGCCAGAATTTATCACCGCATAGAAAGTAGTGTTTGCTGATATCTAACAAGTCATCGTTGAGGCGCGGCACTCTGCCTAACGCGTTTTTGGCTTCAAGTACCATAAAAATCATATCGTCCCTGTACTTATCTTCAAATTCTATAATCTTTATATTTCCTTTACGCTTATTTATAAAGTACTTAGTCAGAAAAACGGCGTGAACCACAAGCATAGCCGAATTCATAAACGCCGTAGAATACGCCGGCAGTAAAAATCCGTATACAATGAATACAACGCACCCAACCGAATTTATTATGCGTGTTTTAATTTGATTGCTTGTTAAAAAAGATATTAATATAAACGCCGAAGCAATAAGCCCTAACCATTCGTTCTTCAAAATATCAATGAAAGATATTCCCAACAGTGATAAAGTCATTCTCTGTTCCCCTTTTCCTAAGTCAGATTGAAATTCAGCAAGAATAATAGCTACGAAAAAGAAACCAACTTTTCTTTCTTTTTGAATCTTTATCTACGATTTCAAAAGTTGAACCTAAAAAAGTAGTCGTTATTTTAACCATTTTATCTTCACGGTTAATTTCATTTATCATATCAATGACGTCCTCATTGTCTACGTGAAGATGTCCGATAGATATTAGTTTATTTTTGCGCTTGCAATATTCTATCTGCATTTCACCCGAATTACAAATGAAAATCAAACTCAGGCTTCCTAAATCCCATATGAAACCGTAATTTTCAAAACTTATTTTACCTTTTAAATTCGTCGATTTAACATAATCGATTATCGCCGCGTCGTCTACTAAATTTTTATTATCCATATCTTCACTGAATTACCGTTTATGGTGTAAACGTATTATATCAAAACCGCAATAAAAAAGCAAGGGGGAAATTATATTTCAACCTTGCTTTTGATATCTGTGAAGTTTGCCGCTTTGCAGTAGGTCTTAAAATCAGCTTTCGCTGTTATCTTCTTTCAAGTCCTCTTCCGTGGCTTCTTCGGGAGCGGCCGTCTCCGCCTCGTCATCGCGCTCGGTTACAGCAACGGTCGCAACAAGCCCGTCTTTAAGGCGCATAAGCCTTACGCCGCGGGTTGCTCTGCCTATGCACGAAATGCTGTCGCAGTGCATTCTTATTATCGTACCGCCGTCCGAAATAATCATTATATCGTCTTCCGGCGATACCTGTTTAAGGTTTATAAGCTCGCCCGTTACTTCGTTGAACGTGCCCGCTTTAATACCTTTACCCGCTCTGCCCTGTACGCGGTAGTCCTCTACCTTACTGCGCTTGCCGTAGCCCTTGGTAGTTACGGTGAGTATATCCTTTGTTTCGTCGACTACGAGCATATCTACGAGCGCGTCTTTGCCGCTTATCTTCATTGCCTTAACGCCCGCGGTATCTCTGCCCATAGAGCGCACTTCTTTTTCGTGGAAGCGTATGCACTTGCCGCCCTTAGAGGCTATCATAATTTCGTTTTTACCGGTAGTAAATTGTGCGGAAATGAGCGAGTCGCCATCGTTGAGTTTGAGCGCAATTTTGCCGTTTTTATTGATGCGGGTAAATTCGGAAAGCTTGGTCTTTTTAATAAGTCCTTTGCGCGTTGCAAACGCGATATATCCCCTTGCGTGTTCGGGTATGGGCATTAAAGTCGTTATCTTTTCGTCGGGAGCAAGCTGAACGATATTTACTACCGCTCTGCCCCTTGCCGTGCGCTGGGCTTCGGGAATTTCGTAAGCCTTTATTCTGTAAACCCTGCCCTTGTCAGAGAACAACAACAGGAAGTCGTGAGACGAGCAGACGAACATTCTTTCAACGAAGTCCTCGTCCTTGGGACGGTGAGCCGTAATGCCCTTGCCGCCGCGGTGCTGCGCGTGGTATTCGGCAACCGGCAATCTCTTTACGTAGCCCGTGTGCGTCATAGATACGACGACCTGCTCGACGGGGATTAAATCCTCGTCCTCGATATCGCCGCTGAAATCAACGGCAATTTCGGTCTTTCTTTCGGAAGGATATTTGCGCTTGGTTTCAAGCAAGTCGTTCTTGATTATGTCAAGCACGCGGCTTTCGTGCGCAAGAATGTCCTTATAGTCCGCAATAGCCGCTTCTAGGTTGGAAAGCTCTTCGTTGAGTTTGTCCACTTCGAGGTGGGATATACGGAACAGTCTCAATTCAGCAACGGCTGTCGCCTGCTTTTCGTCGAGCAAGAACTTTGATGTGAGCTGCTGTACGCAGTCCGTCTTGTCCCTTGCGTTTTTACAAACCTCTACTACTTCGTTGATGCTTGCCTGCGCGATTACCAAGCCGCGCAGTATGTGGGCGCGCTCCTCCGTCTTGTTCAAGTCGTACTTGGTGCGGCGGACTATTACGTCCTTCTGGTGTTCAAGATAATAGTACAGGCATTCCTTTAAGTTTAATATCTTGGGGGCGCCGTCTACGAGGGCGAGCATTATTATACCGTCCGATACCTGCAAGCTCGTGTGCTTGTAAAGAAGGTTTAAAACGACTTGCGCGTTTGCTTCCTTCTTCAATTCGATAACGATACGCATACCGTCTCTGTCGCTCTCTTCGCGGATATCGGATATGCCTTCTATCTTCTTATTTTTAACGAGGTCTGCAATGTTTTCAACAAGCTTTGCTTTATTTACCTGATAGGGAATTTCAGTTACAATTATTCGCGTGCGCGTCTGGCTGCCGCTCTGGTATTCTTCTATTTCACAGCGGGAGCGGATTATTATGTTACCTCTGCCCGTTCTGTAAGCCTTTTTAATACCGCTTCTGCCCATTATCAGCGCGCCCGTAGGGAAGTCGGGAGCGGGGATATATTGCATAAGCCCGTCCACGTCTATATCGGGGTTGTCTATTAAAGCTATAACGCCGTCGATACACTCCGCTAAGTTGTGGGGCGGAATGTTGGTTGCCATACCTACGGCTATACCGTCCGAGCCGTTTACAAGCATATTGGGGAAACGCGCGGGAAGAACTGACGGCTGCATACCCGTATCGTCGAATGTGGGATAGAAATCAACCGTTTCTTTGTCCAAATCCCTTAACATTTCGGAAGAAAGCTTTGCAAGCCTTGCTTCCGTATACCTCATTGCCGCCGCGGGGTCGCCGTCGACCGAGCCGAAGTTGCCGTGTCCTTCAACGAGGGGGAAGTTTATCGAGAAGTCCTGCGCAAGCCTGACTAACGCGTCGTATACCGAGCTGTCGCCGTGAGGGTGATATTTACCTAAGCAATCACCGACGATACGCGCGCACTTTCTGAAAGCTTTGTCGTACGTTAAACCCAGCTCGTGCATGGAATATAAAATTCTGCGGTGAACGGGCTTTAAACCGTCCCTTACGTCTGGTATGGCGCGGGATACGTTTACCGCCATGGCGTACGCGATGAATGATTTTTTAAGTTCCTCGTCGACCTCTCTGTCGAGCATTTTCGTCATTTCGAGAGTGCGTTTAAATTCCTCTGTCAATTCGGGACTGGTTTCTCTTTTAGCCATATTAGTCTCCTCACAAAATTAACTTGATATTGTGAACTTCGTTTTATATATCCAGCTCTTCTACGAGCTTTGCGTTCTCTTCAATAAACTGTCTTCTTAATTCGGGCTGTTCACCCATAAGGAGCGAGAACAGCCTGTCCGCTTCCACTGCGTCCTCGACGTTCATTCTGACAAGCGTACGCTTTGCGGGGTCCATAGTCGTTTCCCAAAGCTGTTCTTTGTTCATTTCGCCAAGACCTTTATAGCGCTGCAGTTCGAACTTGCCGCCATAAGTGTTTTTAAACTCTTCCAAAGCCTTGTCGTCGTAGAGATACGTTTCGGGTATGCCCTTGCCGGACACCTTGTAAAGGGGCGGCTGTGCGGCGTATACGTGTCCGTTTTCTACAAGCGGGCGCATATAGCGGAAGAAGAAAGTTAATAAAAGTATTCTTATGTGCGAGCCGTCTACGTCGGCATCGGTCATTATGATTATACGGTCGTAACGGAGCTTGCTCTCGTCAAAGTTTTCCTGTATGCCGCAGCCGAAAGCCGTTATCATTGCCTTTATCTCTTCGTTTTCGAGAACGCGGTTAATCCTTACCTTTTCCACGTTGAGGATTTTACCGCGGAGGGGCAATATTGCCTGGAAGCGCCTGTCGCGCCCCTGCTTTGCCGTACCGCCTGCCGAGTCTCCCTCTAC
>JAIDRY010000123.1 GCA_029061465.1 Clostridia bacterium | reverse complement strand
GCGGGGTGCGTGCTCGGCTTCGGCGGCGTTATACTCATTAACTTGGGCGGCGACTTTACTTTCAGTTTTTCGCTTTTGGGCGAGGGCTTCGTCATTTTTTCAGGGCTTTCCGCGGCGATATCATCGGGACTTGTGAAAATATTTACAAAGCACGAGGACACCACCACCCTTTGCGGATATCAGTTTTTTATAGGCGGAATTGTGCTTATTATTATAGGCTTAAGCTTCGGCGGGACCATACCGTATATCGACGTCGGCGCTGCGTTTATGCTTTTGTACCTTGCGTTTTTGTCCGCCTGCGCGTTTACCCTGCAAGGCTTTTTATTGAAGTATAATCCCGTTTCAAAGGTTGCGGTGTTCAAGAGTACTAATCCCCTTTTCGGCGCGGTATTTTCCGCAATTATTTTGGGCGAGAGTGAACAGCTTTTAAGCGTGTATACTCTGATTGCTCTGCTTTTGGTTTGCCTCGGAATATTCATAATCAATAAATTTGGCGAAAAACATAAAAAAATTGTGCAGGAAAGTGAAAATAGCTAAAAAAAAATAAATTAAGCCTTATTTTTGATTGTAAAAAAATAAAAAGCGTGCTATAATTTTTTAGTACAAATATTGAAGAGGTCGGTTTATGTTTGCAAACTTGCTTGCTTTAAACGAAACACAATATATAATTTACTGGATAGGAATGATTACCTGTCTGGTGCTCATCTTCCTTGCGGCGCTCGTCGCTATCTTCCTCGTACTCTTCCAGAAGAGCAATTCGGACGGTATTCAGGGTATTACCGCTTCAAGCGAAACGTTCTTCGGCAAGAACAGAGGACGCTCTATCGAAAGCAAACTTAAAAAGTGGTCCTGGATAGTTCTCGGAGCTATCGGAGTACTTTCGATTGTGGCATACGTTATTCAGATTGTTACGTTATAAGAAAAACGAAAACACACGAGCGGCTTTGTGAAAAGCCGCTTTTATTTTAGTAAATATATGGGACACGGTCAACACAAGCATTTAAAAAGTAAAAGAGATAAAACTTTCACGGGCACAGTTCAGGGCAGTGATAAGGGATACGTTTTTAT
Source organism: Clostridia bacterium (assembly GCA_029061465.1). Classification (GTDB taxonomy): domain Bacteria; phylum Bacillota; class Clostridia; order Christensenellales; family Borkfalkiaceae; genus Coproplasma. Next base: position 733 of record JAIDRY010000123.1, on the reverse strand, counting down.
AACGCCCGACGAGGATTTCGGGCACGACTTTTTCGTACCCAAAAAATCGGTGAACGGCGCGTATCACGGCGACAAGGTGCAAGCCGTGGCTGTACGCGGCACGCGCGACGAAGCGAGCATACTTAAAATTATTCAGCGCGCCGACCCGCGGGTTATCGGAACATTAGTAAAAAGCAGACAGTCGGCTTACGTTTATCCCGACAACGTCCGTCAACCCAAGGTCTTTATACCGCTTGCCGATACGGCGGGCGCTAAGGACGGCGACAAGGTTGTAAGCGTGATTACCTCCTACCCCAAGGGCAAAGCGCCCGGCGGTAAAGTTATAGAAGTTTTGGGTGAGGAAGGCGACTTCGACGCGGAAGAACTTTCGATTATCCGCTCGTACGCTTTGGAAGAAGAATTCCCCGAAGCCGTTATCAAGGAAGCCGAAGATGCCGCAAAACAGCCCGTTAATTTAAAGGGGCGCATGGATTTGAGAAGCCTTGCGATTATCACTATCGACGGCGAGGACACTCGGGATATTGACGACGGCGTTTCATTGAGCTTTGAAAACGGAAAATACGTGCTTGGCGTGCACATTGCCGACGTAAGCAATTACGTTCTCCCCCGCACCGCTCTTGACGACAACGCGTACGGGCGCGGGACAAGCGTTTATTTCCCCGACCGCGTTTTGCCTATGCTGCCCAAGGCACTTTCTAACGGCGCGTGCTCACTAAACGAGGGCGAACTAAGA
>JAIDRY010000122.1 GCA_029061465.1 Clostridia bacterium | reverse complement strand
GGTAGCGGGGTCAATTTTGTCGCCCTCGTGTCCGTCAGCCTTGCACTCCTTCCAGTGCTGAGCGTCGGTCGTTACCCACTGATAATCGTGGTCGTGTCCGCTGGGTTTGTCGTCGTTACAAGCCGTTGCGGTTGCAAGCGACGTTGCCGTAGCAATACTCATTCCGAAAACGAGTAATGCTTTTAAAGCCTTTGATGTTTTCATCTTTTTCTCCTTTAATAATATTAAACCAATTATTCGGCAAAATTCTTGCCTATACTATTATATAATATATAGGCTAAAAATTCAAGATATTTTAATAAAATTTTTCTTTTTTTGATACTTTTTTTCAAGTTTTACCACCGGTAATTTTTTCTAAAACAAGTAAAACTCCCCAAGAGCTTTCGCCCTTAGGGAGTTTTGTGTTTGAGTAATTTTGGATTATACTTGTTCTGCTACAATTGAGTATAAGAACAATCTATCACCGCTTGCCTTGAAACCATACTCCTCATCTTTTTCAAGTGTAACCTCAAAGGTATATGCAGTATTTAAATCATATTTTCCTGAATAAGCACCGTCAATTGCAGTACTTCCAACAACAGGATTTCTATTACTTGTTGATGATGACAAGCTATAATTACTATCAGCTTTTGCAATTACATAATAAACTTTAATTTTAATTGCTTGCTTTGCTGTTACTTTAAATGTACGATTACCACCGCCAACAATCAATTGATTGAAGCTAACACTATTATCCTCAGTACTTGCACTATGCTCAACTACTTTACCACCATTATCAATGCCAAGTGTAAATAAATCACCAGTATAAATCAAATTATTTTTTGTGACTTCGGCACCAATTGTAAGGTCAGCGGCACTAAACGTTTCCGAAGAGCTCGCCTCCCAGTCGGCATAAATTTCATTCGCAGTACCTTCAAGATTTGACAAGTCAGCAATGACAGAATCGTTAGCTTTGTTTACCCAATTTACGAACTTAAATCCAGATTTTTTGGGAGCAGCAATTGTAACTGTATCAAGACTCTTTACAAACTTAACAGTACCCAAAGCCTCGGTTGCTTCGCTGTCAAGATAGTACGTGATAATCAAATCGTACTCAACAAACTTAGCGTGAATATAAAGTGTTATACCGCTTTCATAATCCTTCTTCTCAGGGTCAAACGGAGTTTCACCGACTGCGTTTTCTGAACCAATATACCAACCTACAAATTTTGCGGTTTCGGTATTAGCAGGGTCAGTTGCGGGTATACCGGTAACTACTTTGTCAGCAAACTGTTTATGAGTATTGCGCTCTGTTCCGTTGACAATAACAACCGTAAGGTCGTAATAGTTATAAACGTAACGCACCTCGTAAGTACCAGCTTCCAATGTGGTTGAAGTAGTAACTTTGTCACCTTTTACCTTGTTACCTTCGCCGTCGTCGGTGAAGATATACCAGCCGTCAAATTCGCCGTCTGCAGTATCTTCAAGGTCTGCGGGAATATAACTTACAGCATCTGTAGAATACTGTTTATGCGTCTCGACAAGTTGAGTGCCGTCTTCATTATAGTAGTTTATGATAAGGTCGGCAGCTACACCCCAATGAGCGTAAACTTTAAGTTCGGTTGTGCCTTCAAGATTTGTCGGGAAGGCTACAAATCCCTCACCTTCGCCGTATTTGATTTCATGGCCTTCACTATCCTTAGAGTACCAATACTCGAATACCAAGTCACCGTTAGAGATAGGCTTGCTTGTAAGTTTCATTTCGCTTAAGAAGCTATGGAATTTTTCGGTTATAGCAGGCTCTGCCCCCTCGGTTTCATCTACGTAATAGTTGACGGTCAAATCACCCTCTATATCGCTTGCGTCGATAGTTGCATTGATTTCGCCAAACAACATAGCCGAACCGGAATTTGTAGGGTTATAGTAAATTTCTATTACATCGCTTGCTTTAAGACTGATTAATTTGCCGGTCTTGTCTTTTAAGGTGTGAATTTCCAGCTTACCGCCAAGCTCGGTTTTTGTATCATCGTTCGACGCCAACTCATATTGTACTCCGTTGATAACGCAATAAATATAGCCCTTGCGGTTTGTAGTTCCCTTCGAGTCTGTGACTTTTGCGTATACCGTCAACGCTGAAAGGTTTTCCTTTAAGGTAATAACGATAGGTCTATCACTATTATTATTGCCTGAAGTTACATTTCCAGTATATAAAACATTGTTAAGCGTTTTTCCACCTATAGTAATATCTTTACTATCACCTACTTTATTTTTTGTATCAGAACTTGTAGGCGACTGGAATCCCTTAGCAGTATAAGTTGCTTTAGCATCGGTTGTAGTTACCTTAAACAATAGGTTATTGGCTATCGTGTTGTTTTCAACCGTAGCATTCGCCGTTACATCAGGAGAAGTCCAAGTTGCTTTATCTGTAAGCTCGTTAATTTCCTTATCCCTGAACTTAGCGTAAACGTTTACAGAAGTTGAACCTTCGAGGAACAAATAGTTATCAAAGTCGAACGTATCTGCGCCGTCCTCGTTTGATACGTACCAATTATCGAATAATTTACCGCTCTTATAAGGCTCGTCTACGGGTTGGGTCAAGCCGCTCGTAATAGCACTGCCGTCGGGATTTGTTGTGAAGTATTTAGCGGTGAATAAAGTTTTATCGCCGTCCTTGTAGTAAACAGTAAAGTCCTTCTCTTCCCACTTAGCGTAAACTGTCATATTATCGCATACTTCAGTTTCAGCGGTAAATTCAGTTTCAAACTGCTTATCCAAATACCAGCCAATGAAACGGTGGTCATCATCTTTTGCGAGAGGTCTGAGAAGCTCTACGGGGGTATTATAAGGAACCGAATCAGTCGTATCGATAACGCTACCGTCTGTTTCTTTCCAAGTTACGGTGAATGATTGGCCTTCAAGTTCGTCCTGAAGAGCGTCAATAGAGGCATACGCGTCTTCTTCAACCTGGTCAAGCTGATTTGCACCTGCGTTAAATATAGCGGTTATAGCATCAGTCAACGCCTCATCTACCTTACCCTCGTAAGTAGAGTTTTTCATATCGGCTTTTATGACGTCCGCGTATTCAGTCAGGCTGCTTACCAAGGCGTCTTTTGCTGCAGCCGTGTTGATGACCTCGTAAGCGCTGTTAACCGATTCTTCCAAAGCTTCATTATCTGCAATGTTTGCAAGGGTGAGCATTGTAGGAACTGCCGAAATAACTGAATCAATTTGTCCCTTGTAAGTATCGGAAGCTACGTCTTCTTTTACACCTTCCGCATACGCGATTAAATCCTTGCGGGCTTGATAGATTTCTTTCCAAAGAGTAACCCGCGCTTCTGCTTCGTCGGCAATGCCGGTTACGTTACCTTTTTCGCTTTCATCAGTGATTGCGTTAACAGCGTCTTTTGCATCATCTATTATACCCTGTGCTACCGTGTAGTACTCGGCATCGTCAGTTGTATCAAAACGGTTATCAGCAATTACAATTACATCAATAGCCGCAATTTCCTCTTCTTGCAGTTGCTGAAGATTCTTGTCTGCACTTGCAATTTTTGCGTCAATCTGAGTTTTAGCCGCATTTACTTTGGCGTGAATTGCAGTCGCTGCAGAAGTAGATATATCCGTGCATACGCCCTGTTTATAATTACTTATTTCTGTTTTAAGAGCTTCGGCAATGTCGTTAATGTCCGACGCGCGATAGTTCGAAACTACGCTTGAAGCGTCAGTTCTTATCTGAGAAAGAAGGTCGCTGTTAGTAGGTACCGAAGAAATCGTTTGCAATGCACTTTGCAAAGCTTCGTCTACGGCAACAATCGCTTGGCTTGCGGTCATTTCTTCGCCCTTAACTACCGCTTCAAGAGCCGCATTGAAAGTGGAAATTGCGGTTTCATAAGCGGTTATATTGTTGTAAGCGGGCCCGTCATTAAAGCCATTTACATTTGTAGTATAGTTTGCGGCGGGATACTGCGCCAACAATTCTTTATTAGCGTCTGATTTCGCCTCGGCGATAAGTTGATTGTCAGTCTTGATTTCATCAAGAGAAGCCTTATAC
>JAIDRY010000121.1 GCA_029061465.1 Clostridia bacterium | reverse complement strand
AATTACTCGCCTTTGAATGGAAGCAAAGCTGCAACGCGTGCGCGTTTGATTGCCTTTGAAAGCTCCCTTTGGTGCTTGGCGCAAGTGCCGCTCATACGGCGGGGCAACATTTTGCCGCTTTCGGTAACGAATTTTTTAAGACGGTTTACGTCCTTATAGTCGATAACCGTTACTTTTTCCTGACAGAAAACGCATACCTTTTTGCGGGGCTGTCTTTTAAACGCCTTTTTTACGGGTGCTATTTTATTTTCTTCCATAACTTAATCTCCTTGAAAAATCAGAAGGGAATATCCGAATCGTCGTCAAAGGGTTGAAGCTGAGGTTTTGCTCCTCCTCTCTGTGCGGGTGCGGGTGAATCGTAAACGTCGTCGTTTGACGTTCCTCTCGGCGTCAGGAACTCTACGTCCTGTGCCACAATGTCCACGCCCGTGCGCTTAACGCCCTGACTGTCCTCGTAATTGCGCAGCTCGATAGAGCCGCTGACTGCGACCTTTATGCCCTTTCTTGTATAGCGTGCAACCGTTTCAGCAAGGTTACGCCACGCTACGCAGTTGAAAAAGTCCGTCTTTCTTTCACCGTCGGAACCGGAATAGTTCCTGTTTACGGCTATTGCAAAGCGGCAAATTTTAATTCCACCCGAAGTTTCGGTAAGCTCGGGGTCGCGCGTTAAATTCCCTATTAAAAATACTTTGTTCATAATTTCTTCCTATGCTTATGCTTTTACGGTTATCATTCTTCTTAACACCTCGACGGACAGGTCGGAAACCCTTTCAAGCTCCTTAACCGCGTCGCCATCGGCTTCAAAAGTCATTACCGCGTAATCGCCGTCCGTCTTGTAGTTGATGGGATAAGCAAATTTCTTAACCCCCCACTTGTCAACGGAAACGACTTTGCCGCCCTTGGACGTTACCACGTCCTCGAACTTCTTGGCGAAAGCTTCCTTAGCTTCGTCAGTAAGTGCTGCGTCAAGTGCGTAAATCATTTCGTAAGTTTTCATTTTTTCACCTCCCGGACTTAATCGGCATACCACCCACGGTATGCAAGGCATTGCATTAAAATATAATGCTAAATAATATTACAACATTAAAGTAAACTTGTCAACTTATTTTAAGACCTTGCAACGTTGTCAAGTACAAAATTAATTAAATCTATAAGAGGCATTTCCCCTATCGTTTTATTATGCTCTACAAACCCGTTGCCATCGAAATAATATAATTTCTTATCGAGCTTATCTTTGTCCAAATCGAGAATACCCAAATCAACCAAGTTATTCAAATCGGACTTGCTGATATTATTAGAAACGTTGGTCATAAGCTGGTCAAGTTCTTCCAAAGAATACGCTCTCTCTACTCCGTTATCGTAAAGTAAAGTTTGCCATACGCCGTGCGCTTCGCCGTAAGTATAGTACTTGCCGGGATTACTTTCAAAATCGGATTTTGTAAGTCTTCCGGATTTACCTACAAGCTCGAATTTATCATCATCGCGCTTTACGTAATAGAGGTATCTGACATCATACTCGGTTGCAAGCTTCAGTTCGGCGGGAACTACTACCTCTCCATCGTCGTTTTTTATGCAATAAATATCCTTTGCGTAAATAGTGTTAATACTTACTCTGCCGACTTCTTTGGGTAATTCGGTTATCTTGGTATCCTTGAATTCGGATAAGAGGAACGTTCCCTCGTCAACCGTCATTACGTCGCCGACGGTAAGCTCGTTAATTTCCGATGATAAATCCTCAATAGCGGTGTCCTTTAATCTTCCCAAAAGAGGATTACCCGAAGTGTCGCCGACTACCTGACCTATCGTAAGCTTGTTGACGGCGTCAGGAAGCTCTTTAATGGTATATATGGAAAGCGCTTCGAGCATCGGGCTGCCGTCGGTATCTATAACGTCGCCTATTTTTAAATTTTCGACTGCCGTGGACAGATTTTTAATCTGTTCTTTCTCCAAAGCTTTTAAAATTTTACTTTCGCCAACGTCAACAACGTCGCCTATAGTCAGCTCGTCGATTGCAGACGAAAGCTCGTTTATCTTCTTCTCCGCAAGCTTTGTAAGAAGCTTATTGCCATCGGTTTCAACAACGTCGCCCAAGGTCAGTTCGTTGAGCGCGTCCGAAAGCTCGCCTATCGGGGTATCCTTTAATTTGTTTAAAATCTTGTTGTCGCCCACTTCAACGACGTCGCCCAAAGTGAGTTCGTCTATGGCGCCTGAAAGTTCGTTTATAGTCTTGTCGCCCAGCTTTTCCAAAAGGGAATTGCCGGAAACGTCAACTATGTCGCTTATCGTAAGCTTATCCGTAATGGAATTCATACTGTCCGTAATTTCGCCTATGGGCGCGCCGTAAACCTTTACGCCGCCTGAGGTCATTACGGAAGAAATTGCCCCGTCTTCGTCAACGAAGATAGTGCACTTCGTTTCCACGCCGTCTATTTCAACAAACGCGGTATTGGTGTCCGTGTCTATGCCGTAAATGCCGTAAGCAATATACGCCATTATTTTATCTTCGGGTCTGATAGCAACGAAGTCCGCAACGGTAAAGTCGCTTATAAGGTCGTCAACGTTGATGCCTTCCATAAGCTCGCTTACCGACATTGCGGGGACGTCTACCTCTTTACCATCGTCAGAAATATAGTAAACGCGCTTGACGTTGTTGTTATCGGTTTCGATAAATACGTCAATCTTTCCGTTTTCGGTCTTTAACAAGCCCGTATGCGAATAGCTTTGATTTTGAACCTTAGATACGCGGCTGACCTTGTAAGCAAGGCTGACCATAACCGCGTCCGTTGCGGAAATATTTTCAATAAGGTCTGCAAGCGTGAGGTTTGCAAGCGCTTCGTTTAAATCCAGTCTGCCGTTTACTACGTCGCCTAAGGATATACCCGCAAGCACCTTGTCGGCAAGGTCGCTTGTACCTTCTTCAAAGAAGTCGGTTAAGTAAACGTCGTTGAGCATTGCAAATTCGCCGTCGGAAAAATCCCTTAGCGTTATCGGCGAAACGGTTACCTTTTCACCGCCGTTGAAGTAATAGTTTCCGCTGAGCTTCGCGTTCTCTGACGGAGCGTATGTATTACCGCTTACGCCGAACGAACCGTCCGTTACATAATTTTGTCCGTTATTTTCATAGAAGTAAAGACGGTATTCGTCATTTTTTGAAACGAGCGCACTTTCAAGTCCCGCAGGAAGGGGCTGACCGTCGCCGCGCACGTACGTATTGCCCGAAAGAGTGTAAGTATCGTAATAGGCGGGATATTTAGCCGAACCGCTTACAACGTAGTCCGCCTCGTGTCCCTCCAAAAGAAGTGATACGATTTTATTATCAAGAGCGCCGTCCATACCTACAACGCCCAAAAGCGAAGCGGGCTGTATGGAAAGCACCTGCTCCTGAACCCACTCTCCTATCTGACCGAAAGGAGTTGAAACAAGCTCCTCCCTGTCGATAACGACATATTTGTTTAACTCATCGCAAAGCTGGTCCACAAAGCCGCCCACTACTGGTAAAAGACCTTCAACCTGACCTACGCTGAGAGTATCGGTGTTGCCTGCAAACGAGCTTATTTTTGAAATCAAATCAAGCAGTGTTTCCGCACCGCCGTTTTCCTTATCGGTATTTATGTAAATATAATTGCCGTCTTCGTCCTTGTTTTCAACGCCGCCCGTGCCCATAACGTCTTCTATCTTTCCGTTTAACACGTACAGCACCCCGCCGACGACGGTACCTATAACTAAAATTATTCCAAGCAGAATACCGAGGAAAAACGAAAGAAATGAAAATCCTTTGCGCCTGGGCATTTCGTTATTGTTCATACATACCTCACTTTACAATATTATATAACATTGTATTTCAATTTGCAACCTTTAACGCGTAACTTAACAGAGCGTGTTTTTCGTTTTTTACCTGTTTTATCGCGCAGGCTTTTAAAAGCTCTTTTAATATATCCGCCGTGCGCTCTTTGGGAAGCCCCGCCGCGATAAGCTCGTCGCCGCGCACGTTTAACTCCTTTACGCGGAAAGGCAGCCCCTCGCTCTTCATTTTTTCATAGATTGCCGTGAATTTTTCAACCGAGGGCGCAACGCATAAATTATCCTTGCATGCGGAAAAGTCGGCTTGCTTTAAAAGTAGCAGCTCGTCAAACAAATCGTAATTTCTGACTATAAACGCCCGCACTTTGTTTTCACGCGCGTTGCCTGCCAAGTCGTACATATGCAGCGCAATCAATTTAGCGGTTTTTTCGGCAAGCTTTTTGGAAACGTGCAGGCGCCGACATATGTCGAGGGCTATTGCCGCCCCCTCCTTATCGTGCATATGATAGTTGCCGTCGCGGAGTTTGCAAAGCGGTTTTCCCACGTCGTGCAGAAGCGCGGCAAGCCGTATGGTTCTATCCGCATATGCAACGCAGCGCAGGCTATGCTCCAGAACGTCGTAGCTGTGGTATGCTTCGGGCTGACCCATACCCTCCCCTGCGGCAAGCTCGGGCAGAATAATTTTCAAAACTCCGGTATCGCGCAAAATACAAAGCCCCTTATACTGTGCGTTATTTACGCCGTATTTTTCGTCCGCGTGAAGAATAGCCGTAAGCTCGGCACATATGCGTTCTGGCGCAATGTCCGATATAAGCGCACAGTTGCGCTTCGCCCCCTCCATACACTCGTCCGATGGAGTAAAACCCGTCTGCGCAGAAATCCTTGCAAGGCGCATAAGCCTTAACCCGTCCTCGCCGAACACCTTTTCCGCACGGTCTACCGTGGTTATTATTTTATTTTTTATATCTTTAACGCCGCCCAAGGGGTCGACTATTTTATCCGCGCGGATATCGTAATACACCGCGTTGCACTTGAAGTCGCGCCGCTTAGCGTCGAGCGTTATATCGTCCGTGAAAAACGTGTTTACGGGCTTGTGCACTCCCCTTACGTATTCGTCCGAGCGGAACGAAGTAAACTCGTACCCCTCTCCGTTGAGGCTCAATTTTACCGTGCCAGTGTTCTTATACACCGCGCCGCCCGTAAACCCGCAGGTTTTAGCACGCGTTAAAAAATCCTCAGCGTCGGCGGGGGCGCAAATATCGTTGTCGTAGACTTCGGGCTTTAATCCCGCGATAAAGTCGCGCACCCGTCCCCCGACTACGTACAGGGGATAAGGACAGCTTTCCGCAAGAGTTATTAAGTTTTGGGAAAGGGAGTTTTTCATTGCAAAACAATTATAGCAACTTTTGAAAACTATTGCAATTCTTATTTATTTGTTATATAATATTCTGGATATAAAATATTCCCAAATTTACCATGGAGAAAACCCGTGCATTATATTCTCGTCAATGAAACGCACCTGGAAGGTAAAAATTTAAATAAGTTCAACGAAGTTCTGTCCGTATTCGACAATGCGGGAATTGAGTACGAAGTTTTAAAAACGCAAAAGGCGGGCGACGCGAAAAGGTTTACCGAGGAGTTTACCTCAAACGGCGAAAAGAACACCATAGTTGCAATGGGCGGCGACGGAACTCTGCACGACGTTATAAACGGATTTAACGACTTCGATAACTGCGATTTGGGGATTATCCCCTTCGGCACCGGCAACGACTTTGCCGAGGGCGCGGGTATCCCTCTCGATACGAAAGCCGCCGCGGAAGTTATAGCAAACGGCACGACTAAGCCTGTTGACTTTATTCAGCTTGCTTCGGGACTGCGCTCTATCAACTCCGTGGGAATGGGAATTGACGTGGACGTATTGAAGCGCACCTACGCTTCCAAGGATAAGGGCAAAGGAAAATATTTAAAGGCGCTTATAGTTTCTTTAAAAAATTTCGAAAGCGTGAATTTTACCATTAAATACGACGGTAAGGAAGAAAGGCACTTCGGGCTTATTGCCGCGGTGGGTAACGGCGGACAGTTCGGCGGAGGAATAAAGATATTCCCCCACGCAAAGATTGACGACGGACTTTTGGACGTAATAATCGTGGACTACATTTCCAAAGCGCGCATACCCGCGGCTTTTGCCAAGCTTATGCGCGGAAAAGTCGATAAAATAAAAAAAGTTTCTTTCGTGCAGACGAAAGCAGTTACGTTTATAAACGACAGTGAAAACTTTACCATTCAGGCAGAGGGCGAGCTTTACGACAACGTTCCCATTGAGGCGCACATAGTCGAGGGAAAACTTAAATTATATTTACCTTAAAATATGACCGAAAAATATTTAAGACGGGTTATCGATAATGTCAAGACGGCGGTTATCGTAGCCGACCAAAACTTAAAAGTTACGTATTCTAACAGGGCGTTCCGCACGTTGTTCCCTTCGGCAAGCTACCGCGGGAAACTGGGCGCGGCGACGGCTTGCGCGGAAAATAATGCGAAGTGCGGCGAGGACGGCGGCTGTCAGGGCTGCGGACTTGCAGGGGCGTTCGAGGACGCTTTTTTATCGAATAAGGAAGTCAGCCGCAGAGTGTTCCAGCGTGTAAAAGGACCGGACGGCGTGCGCGAAGTGGCTTACTCCATTACCGTAACCCCGCTTGGCGGCGGGCTGTGCATGGGCGCCGTTGACGACGCTTTGGAGCTTGAAATAGCGCGAGAATTGCAGACCGCAAAAAATATTCAGCAAAGACTGTTGCCCGCGGGAAAATGGGCGGGCGGTAAAAAATACTCCTATATGTATATACCCTGCCGCGAGATAGGCGGAGATTTACCCGACGTTTACGAACAGGATAAAAGCGCGTTCGGCGTTATCGCGGACGTTTCCGGCAAAGGTATTTCGGCGGGTATGCTAAGCGCTTTCGTAAAGGCGGCTTACGATAAAACCGCCCCTTCCCCCGCGGAAGCTATTAAATGCTTGAGCGCGAAATTCAGGGAACTCAACCTTGACGAGAGAAATTATATAACGGTTGCCGCCGTGAAGATAGACGAAGAAAATATAACCTACTCTATGGCGGGGCACAACGTTCCTTTGCTTTTGAAATCGGAAAACGGAATTACGAGGGTAATGCTGAACTCCCCTCCCGTTTCCAACTGGTTTGACAACCCCGCTTACTTCGACGACATTCTGCCCTACAAAAAGGGTGATATTTTGGTACTGCTTACCGACGGCGTTACCGAGTGCAAAAACGACCGCGGCGAGATGTTCGGCGTGGACAAAGTTGTGCGCACCCTCTCCACCGCGCGGACGAGCGACGATTTTATTAAATCGCTTGAAAATAATCTGCGCTCGTTCTGCTCTGACTTAAACGACGATATTACTGCAATAGCATTTGACTTATGATAAGCAAATCCCCCGCGCGGTGCGCGGGGGATTTTTTAAAAACTCAATTCATATTTTTAATCTTCACGACTGCGGCGGCGCGGCCTTCCACGCCGAGCTTTAAATATATCGAGCTGATATAGTTTCTTGCCGTACCGTCGGTGAGCTTTAAGGCGGAAGCTATCTGGCGGTTGGTAAATCCGTCGTACAGCATCATTGCAATTTCCACTTCCCTTTCGGAAAGGTTGAAGCGCTTTTTCAGCTTATACTCTTTATCGGACGAAACTATTGCAGCCGCGTCCGTTATTTTTTTAGCTATCTTTGCGGGCAGAATAGTATCGCCTGCGTACGCGTTTTTGATTGCGTCTATTAATGCGGTTGCGCCTATATCCTTTAACAGGTATCCGCTGGCGCCGTTGTTTATCGCGCTTAAAATATAGTCGCTGTCGTCAAACGTGGTGAGGATTATTATTTTAATATTTTCGTCTATTTCTTTAATGCGCTTCGTTGCGACCACGCCGTTCATATTCGGCATTCTTATATCCATTAAAACGACGTCTGGCTTTTTTTCGATACACATCTCCACAGCGCGTATTCCGTCGGAAGCTATACCTACGACCTCAACCTCGTGCGAGGTTTCCAGAACGGATTTTATTCCCTCCGCCAAAATCTGCTGGTCGTCTACGAGCAAAACCTTAATCATCTTTCTTTTCCTCCTTTAAAACCTTTATCTCCGCTTCAAAGCCTTCGCCCGCTTCGCTCGTAACATTAAGCGAGCCGCCGAGACTTTCCGCCTTTTCACGCATACCCTTCAAACCGAAGCCCTCTTTAAACTCACCTTTAACGCCCGCGCCGTTGTCCGATACGAGCAGGGTTATAAATTTTCCGTCGCTTTTCAGTTCGATATAAAACGCCGTAGCCTTGCCGTGGCGTATGCCGTTTGCCAAAAGCTCTTTCAAGCTGTTGACTATAAAGCGGTATCCCTCTTGCGTCGGCTGTACCGCGGCTATATCGTAGCGCGCCTTTATCTCCGTGCCGTCGAGCGTCTGGGCTATAACCTCTTCAAGCTCCTCTTTTAAAGGCTTACCCAGTCCGCGCCCCGCCAGAAGGTGAACGCTCTCACGCATCTGTTCAAGCGCGTTTCTCGCCTGAACGTTGGCGGATATAATTCGGTTTTTCGCCTCGGCAGGGTTGCTGTCTATCAAAAGCTTTGCCGCCTCCGTCTGCATTATGACGGTTGTCATAGAGTGTCCCGCCGTGTCGTGTATGTCCTTTGCAATGCGGTTCCGCTCCTCGAATACGCGCGTCTGCGTGAGCTGGTCGTACGCCTCTTCGAGCTGCGACCGGCTTTCGTCCGCTTCTTTAAGCGCGGCGCGGAGTTCGAGGTTGGTGCGGTAGAATTTCAACAAAAATATCGTAACGAGATAGTCTATTACTATTGCGAGCAAGCCGAACAAAATACCCGACGTCATTTCAACCGCTTTCATTGCGGGGTTGTTTATGAGGTAGCCCGCTATCGAAGAAACCGCGAATATCACACAACTTACGCCGAAAAGAATGGTTTTATCCTTGAACTTTTCAACCGACAGATAGCACTGCGTCAGCACTATGCAGTATATGGTGGACATAAACGCGTTACCCGTAAAAATGCATATGGTTAAAATTACCGCCGAATCCAGACCGTAAAAAACCATCTTCGCAATAAAGTTTTTAAAAACGAACGAGTTTATTGTTTCGAGCACCAACAAAATAAAACAGCATGCAAGCGCGATATAAAAATTAAACGCTTTTACCCTGTCGTATGCGTCTGCGCAAATGATTATCTCTATTGCTATCAAAAGCGCGATAAATATTATTTTAAGATATTCGATAATCTTGCGCGACGATATGTCAACGGCGGGTTTTTTCTGCATAAATCTTTCCGAAAATAAAATTTTTTCTTTTATTTAATTGTAACATATTTATAAAAAAGTGTATAATGTTTTTAACATATTTTTTACGAAGGTCTTAAAATGACGGAAGAAATTAAAAAATCCATATCTGAAATAATAAAAATAAATTCGGAGCAGTCAGCGCCGCAAGCGGGTGCTCCCTTCGGCAAAGGTCCGCGTGAA
>JAIDRY010000120.1 GCA_029061465.1 Clostridia bacterium | reverse complement strand
CCATTCCGGTGACGATAGCACAGAGGATCCACCTGTTCCCATTCCGAACACAGAAGTTAAGCTCTGTTACGCCAGAAGTACTTGGGTTTTAACCCCGGGAGATAAGGTAGTTGCCGGATTTCAAAAAAAGTAAAAGGTATAGCAAACGCTATACCTTTTATTTTATATTTGAAGAATTATAAGCACTCAATCATAAGTCTTATTCCAGCTTTGAAACCGTGTAGTAAATTAAGTTCGCTTGCCTCGGCTTCTAAGCCCTCGTGGTTATATATAAGTTTATCAAGAAGCTCGACTTGCTTTTCATTTAAAGTTTCTTTAAGTTTACAATATATTTCATTGCAATTATTTATTAACTGCCAGTACGTTTCGTTGAGTGTAACGTTTTCCATAAATGTACTGTTTTTTAAAATCAGCTCGTCGATTGCGCTTTTCATATATACCTCGTATCTGCTTAGTAATGATATTATATTCTTAGATTACTAAGATGTCAAGACTTTTTCTTAGTTTTCTTATATAATTGTTTTAGTATGAATGATTTGGGAACAAGAATAAGAGAATTAAGAATAGAAAGAGGACTAACTCAACCGCAATTAGCAAAAATGGTTGGCGTTACGAATGCCGTTATATCATTTTGGGAAAATAACGTTAACGAGCCAAAGGCAAGCTATGTTAAAAAACTTGCCAAGAGTTTAAACGTTACGACTGATTATCTTTTAGGTAATTAAACATTAGAATACCTTTTAATTTGTTATTATTGACAGAATAATTTGCAGATGATATAATTAGCGAAAATTTATAAAGAGGTAAAAATGAATATTTGGCACGATATAGATGAAAAGAGGGTAAGCGAAAACAATTTTGAAGCGCTTATCGAAATACCCAAGGGGAGCAAGGCTAAATACGAGCTAGACAAGGAAACGGGGCTTTTAAGGCTTGACCGCGTTTTGTATACCTCGACGGTATATCCTGCAAATTACGGCTTCATTCCCAGAACGCTTGCCGACGACGGTGACCCTTTGGATGTGCTTGTTCTTTGCAACGAGCCGATATTCCCCATGACGCTCGTAACCTGTATGCCGATAGGAGTCATTAAGATGGTTGACGGCGGAGAGCTTGACGAGAAAATTATCGCCGTGCCGACTAACGACCCTAATTACAAGCATTATTACGATATAAAAGAATTGCCGAAGCATATTTTCGAGGAGATGATGCACTTCTTCGAGGTGTATAAAATGCTCGAACATAAGACGACTGCCGTCAAAGAGATATGCCACAAATACGAGGCTATTGAAATTATAAGAAAATGTATTGCCGCATATAAAGAAAAATGCGCCAAGCAATAAAAATTCCATTTTAAAAACAACCGCCGCGGTTTTATACCGCGGCGGTAATATTTTAATTTTCCTGTAAGTACTTCAAAAAGATTTCCGCACATTTGGGAAACACCTGATACTTCTTCCACGCAAAATCGAGATGTGATATCAGTTTCGGATACAGCGGTCTGAAACAAAGTTTACTGTTTCCGTCCGTATGTATTATCTTATCGAGGCAAACGGCATAACCCAAGTTTTCCTCAACGAGTAGCGACATATTGTAAAGCAAATTACCCGTTGCAACTACATTGAGTTCATTAATATCTTTTCTGAACCAGTCGCTTATCATATTTTTCCCGTGCGATTGCCTTGAAAGAATAAGAGGTTTATCCCATAAATCTTCGGGCGATATATTTTCTTTTTCTGCAAGAGGACTGTCTTTGCGCATAAGCACGCCCCAGGTATCAAAGAGCGGCAAGCGGATATAATCATATTTACTTGCGTCGAACGGCTCGATAAATATTCCGAAATCGATAAGTCCTTTGTCAAGTCTTTCCGAAACAGTACCGCTGTCTCCGCTGAACAAATGAAATTTGACGTCGGGGTATTCACTCTGTACTGCCCTCGCCGCCTTTGCTATAAGTCCCATAATGTAGCTTTCCCCGCCGCCGATATGAATATCACCGCTTATGTCCGTAATGGGTGCGTTGAGTTCGTTTTCGGTTTTATTATATAGCTCGATAATTTCTTCCGCACGCTTTAAAAGCAGTTGTCCTGCTTCCGTAAGCGTGATTTTTCTTGTTCCGCGGATAAACAGCTGTTGTCCTATTTCTTTTTCGAGGTTTTGCATTTGCCGTGATAAATTCGGTTGCGTAACAAACAACCTTAAAGCCGCTTTTGAAATGCTCTGCTCTCTGGCAACCGCCAAAAAATATTTTAGTTCTCTTATTTCCATATCCGAATTATAACAATTAAAACTATGCTTGTCAATTATAGGTTAAATATAAAATATAAGCATTTGACATATATTTAAAGTCAAAATAAAATATTGGTATGAATACCGAACAATTCAAAGAAGAGATGGCAAAACAAGCGTATATAGTTGCAAATTCCGAAATGCACCTGCATATGCACGAGATGGCGCAGCGGGCGAGGAAAATCACGGCTGAAATGAACAACGAATACAGAACTCCCGACGAGATACGGCAGCTGTTTTCCGAGCTTATCGGGCAAAAGGTTGACGAGGGCTTCGGGCTGTTTCCGCCGTTCAATGCGGATTACGGTCAAAATATAAAGGTGGGCAAAAACGTATTTATAAATTCGGGTTGCTGTTTTCAGGACCAGGGCGGAATTGAAATCGGAGATAACGTATTAATCGGGCAACAGGTAGTAATAGCTACTTTAAACCACGACTTAAATCCTCAGCAGCGCGCGAATATGTTTCCTGCACCGGTAAAGATAGGCAACGGAGTCTGGATAGGCGCTCACGCAACAATCCTTGCGGGAGTAACAATCGGCAACGGTGCGGTTATAGCGGCGGGAGCGGTTGTAACGAAGGACGTGCCTGAAAACACCGTCGTCGGCGGAGTACCTGCAAAGATAATAAAAACTGTCAAGGAGAGCAATTAAGATGGAAAAATTAAAATTAACAAAAGAATGGGATAAAGTTTTTAAGAAAAGCGAAAAGGTTGACCACGAAAAAGTAACTTTTCACAACCGTTACGGTATAACCCTTGCGGCGGATTTGTATAGTCCCAAGAACGCAAAAGGCAAGCTTCCGGCTATTGCGGTTTGCGGTCCTTTCGGTGCGGTAAAGGAACAGTCGTCGGGGCTTTACGCGCAGGAAATGGCGGAACGCGGTTTTCTTACAATTGCTTTCGACCCCTCTTTCACGGGCGAAAGCGGAGGACAGCCGAGATATGTTGCTTCCCCCGATATTAACACCGAGGATTTTTGTGCGGCGGTGGATTATCTTTCCTGCCGAAATGACGTCGACCCCGAAAAAATAGGAATTATAGGAATTTGCGGCTGGGGCGGTATGGCGCTCAACGCGGCGGCTATCGATACCAGAATTAAAGCAACGGTTGCCTCCACAATGTACGATATGACGAGGGTAAACGCAAAAGGCTACTTCGACTGCGCGGACAGCGAACAGGCACGCTACGAAACGAAGAGAGCGTTGAACGCACAAAGGATAGTCGACTATAAAAAAGGAAACTACGAATTGGGCGGAGGGGTAGTAGACCCGCTTCCTGCCGATGCGCCGTTCTATGTTAAGGACTATTACGATTATTATAAAACCCAACGCGGCTATCACAAGCGTTCGTTAAATTCAAACGGAGGCTGGAACAAAACGAGCGCGCTTTCGTTTATCAATATGCCGATACTTTCTTACAGCAGCGAGATAAGAAGCGCGGTACTTATTATGCACGGAGAAAAAGCGCACTCGTGCTATTTCAGTAAAGACGCGTTTAAAAGCTTAAAGGGGGATAATAAGGAACTGCTTATTATTCCAGACGCCGTCCATACAGATTTATATGACAGAACGGATATTATACCTTTTGACAAACTGGATAAATTTTTCAAAAAGAACTTTGATGCGGAGTAATATATGAAAAAACTTTTGGGAGTAATTTTAGTAATCATAATGGCGTTGTTCGCATTGCCCGCCTGCGGCAATCACGACAACGAAATACCGCCAACCGAAGGAAGTGAGAAAAAAGTCCTTATCGTATACTTTTCCTGCACGAACACAACCGAGGCAATAGCCGAACATATCCAGGCGGAAACGACGGGAACGCTTTACAAAATCATTCCCGAAGTGCCTTATACCGAAGACGATTTGAAGTATTACACGGATTGCAGAGCGGACAGGGAACAAGCCGACAGCACCGCCCGCCCTGCAATAAGCGGAAGCGTAGAGGATATGGGAAATTACGACGTTGTGTTTTTGGGATATCCCATATGGCACGGTCAGGCGCCGAAAATAATTTATACGTTTTTGGAAAGCTACGACTTTTCCGGCAAGATGGTTATTCCGTTCTGCACCTCGCAAAGCAGCGGTATAGGCTCAAGCGACACAAACCTGCACCCGCTTGCTCCGTCTGCGGAATGGGTATCGGGAAAAAGGTTTTCGTCAGGCACTTCTTTAAATACTGTTGCCGATTGGATAAAAGGACTTGATATAAGCGAATAACGCGCTTTGTGTCGAAGTAAAATTGAATAAGCGTTAATATAGCCGTTCCCGCGAGGGAGCGGCGTTTTTTTATGAGCTTGACTAAATAGCAGATATCTTTTTCCTGCAAAAACGTTGACATAATTATTCTTGTTTTTTATAATTTAATAGTATTTATTTTTTTAGAATACATTAAGGAGCGTTATGAAATTAACTGTAAAACACTGGCTTATTGCATTTTTATCGGCGGTATTTCTTGCCGCCGCAATTTGGGCTGTTGCTCCCGTAACGTCCGCATCTGCGGATACGGGTAATATAACCTGTGAAACCGCTTCCGGCAATTATCTCAACGATGATTACCTTGCCGTATACAGAGTACCTGCAAATTTAATGACGTACGAGGCGAACGGCGGAGCTTCCGGCGGCAACACGCTTGCTAACGCGTTTGACGGAAACTGGAATACGTTTTGGCAAACGGCTACCGAAAATAACGGTCAGGGCTCCGAAAATCCCGCATTTTTAAATGCGATAACCGTAACGTTCAGTAAAGCCGTTACGATAGAAAGCATTGTTTATGCTTCGTCGAGTGCGCGGCTTGGGCACGGTTATCCTATAACTCTTAACGTCTACACGGCAAACGGCGGTGCGCTTGCGCTTTACGGCACGTGCAACAGCTCCGCCACGGATGACAGAGTTGTGTTCAGCTTGAATAAAGCCGTAACCGTAACACAGGTAAAATTCGAATTCAGAAAAGTTAATACTATGCATAACTGGACGGCTACCGCAAAAGAAATTCAGTTTTTGCAGCCCGACAACGCAAACGCTAATAAGGTCTTAGACTTGTTTGACGACTATGCGCAGTGTTCCGTTAAAAATCAATACAAAGCGGATTTAAGCCAAATACGCAGCGGAGTAACCGGTTTATTGAGCTATGAAAACGCGTTAAAGCCCCTGCTTGACAGAGCGGAA
Source organism: Clostridia bacterium (assembly GCA_029061465.1). Lineage (GTDB taxonomy): Bacteria > Bacillota > Clostridia > Christensenellales > Borkfalkiaceae > Coproplasma. Next base: position 28,919 of record JAIDRY010000120.1, on the reverse strand, counting down.
TTAATTGTCAGCGGACAGTTAAAGAAGGACAGCCGCCGCGAATTTTCTACCGACCCCAATGCGGCGAACGTTATAAACCGTTACGGCGACCTCCGTTCGTATGCGGGCAATACGCTTAAAATGTCAAGCTTCGGTATAAACCGTCAGGTTCTCGGCGTAGGCGGACTTAAAGGTCAGACAATTACAATTTACGTAGAGGCGGAAGCGGGCGACCCGTTACCCACCATAGCGTTTACTCAGGTCAAGGGGGATTGGCGAAGCTGGCAGTCTACATACCGACTGTCGTTAGGTAAAAACGTTTTAACCTTCCCCGACTTCATTACCGACAATTATTCCTGGAATGTTACTCCCGGCGGACCTATACATATAATTAACCCCTACGAGCCTTCACAGCAGTCTTCCAAAGTCAAGGTTTACGTCGAAGGCGGATATCTCTATCCCGTTTTCCGTAAGGGAGGCGACGAAAACGCTTTCCTTCAGGAGCTGACTTCATATAACGAGAAGCTGCAGAGCACGGAAGGTATGAGCGACGTTGCGGAGCTTGTCGGCGACCACTTCCTGCATACGGTAAGCGCAAAACGCGCCTATAACGATTTTGTTACCCGCAAGGTCAGCCCGCAGAAAAACGCCGAGCGTTGGGACGATTATATAAGCGCTCTGTTAGAATTCGACGGCATTTCACTCAGTTCCGACGGCGAGCACTTTAACGAAAAAAATCTGCACTTATATACAAACTTCCGTGTGGTTCAGCCCTGGGGCGGCGCCGGCGCGTTTGCCGCAGGCGACCATATCGGGTTTATAAGCTTCGGCGAGGACGGAATGACAAACTTCGGCGTTCCCGGTTGGGGCGTTGCGCACGAAATAGGTCATGCGCTCGACGTCAACGGACGTACAATTGGCGAAACCACTAACAATATGTGGGCAAAATACGAGCTTGCATATTTAAGCCATAACGTTTCAAGAAACTTCAACGATGAAATGACGAGGGTTTTAACTCCCGATGAAACTGCGCTGTCGGCGGGATATTTCAATACCAACACTTACAGCTATCAGATTTGGTGGAATCTCGAAGCCTGCTATCATGGGTTCTGGGGCAAGCTCGACAATATGTATCGCTACTTTGACGAAGCCGCCGCGCGCAACAAAGCGGGCGTAACGGCAGAGGACGGACAGTTGTCTACTACCGAGCGTATGGTATATTATTCCTCGCTGGTTGTAGGCGAAGATTTGGGATACTATTACGAGCGCTACGGCTTCTCGTTCTCTACGGGCGATAACTATGCTCCGTTCAGAGAGGAAACAGCTTCGGCCGCATACAAAAAGCTTATTAAAAAAGCGCTTGACGACAAGCAAATCGTATACAGAGGTTTCAAGTACTGGTACATCGACGCAAATCAATATTTCTACGAGTTTACAGGCAACGCGGATTACAGTCCTACAAGCAGTGTGGAAATCCGCGAAGTATGGAAAACCGATGCGGGCTATATGCTGATTTTGCCCGAGCCTGCGGAAGGTTCTGCACACCTCGGCTATGAGATTATGGAATACAGGAACGGCAACTGGTACGTTATAGGTTTTACGTATTCGGGCAGTTATATCGATACTACGGCGTATAATGAGGGCTACGCTCCGCAGTATAAAATACGCGCGTACGACAGGGAGATGAGTGCTTCCAAGGAAAGCGCCGCGGTAACTTTTAAAGAAATCAGTCAATCCCGTACGTGTAGAATAGGCGACGTTTATTACAACTCGATATCCGAGGCGGTTGCGGCGGCTAACGCAAACGATACTATTTATATCTGCGCCGACCTGTATGACGGAGCAATAACTATAAATAAAAATCTGACGATACTTCCAGACCCCTCGGTTAAGGGAAGCGTAGTAATAACAAAATGTTTAATAGGCGTAATGTTTACGGTAAACGGCGGAGTAACGTTTACGCTTGGTGATAATGACGGCGCAAAGATTGTTCTTGACGGAAATTCATTCTCGCAGAACGGCGCGCTGATTAAAGTAAACGGCGGCACTCTGCGCGTCAACAACGCAGAGCTTCGCAACAACCGCAACACCGACCACGGCGGCGCGGTATTCAATACGGGTAACTCGACGTTCACAAACGTTACTATGAAGAATAACGTTACGTCGATAAACGGCGGCGCTATTGCAAATTTCAGCGGCGGTATAATTACTCTTACCGATTGCACGCTGAGCGGCAATGTTGCAAAGGGCAACGGCGGCGCGCTTACGCTCGACGGTAAAACCACGTTGACAAGGGTTACGGTTACAGGCAACTCCGCGTCGAACATAGGCGGCGCAATGTATATGCTGTGCGGCAACGACGCAAGGTCCGTTTACATCGAAGGCGGCGTAATAAGAGGAAACACTGCGGGCAAAGGCGGCAGTGCAATATATCTCGATAAGGGAATATTGACGCTTGTCGGCGGCGATACGGGAGTGAAAATATCAGGGGATATTTATAAAAACAGCGGTTCAATAAATATAAATACGGCAACGCCCGACTTCTCCGAAGTTATTTTCCGTACGCCTTCCGTATCTGCGGAAACGGTGCTTTTGACGGCGACGGGAAATCTGACGTTTGCTGAAGCTTTTGCAAAGGGGCTGAAGGTGGAGCTTGCCGGCGTACGTCTCGGCGAAGGCAATAAAACCGTCTTGTTTAAGTCTTGGCCTACGGTTACGTATAGCGTAAACGGAAGTGAAGGTACGGTGCAAGTTACGCCCCGCAGCTACATTTTACCCGATACGGTGAATGTCCTTGACGGGAAACAGTACGTAGCTTCGTGGGAAATTGACGGTAAATCATACGCTGTAGGAGCGAAAGTGGAAATTACCGACAATTGCAGCATTAAAGCCGTTATCGGAAATAAATTTACCGTAACGCTGAAATATGACGGTAACAAAACTGCGACGCAATACGTTAAACCTAATGAGAGTATTGTTCTTGAAGAATGTTCCGCGCCCGAGGGGAAAGTGTTCTCGCACTGGGACGTCAACGGAACTAATTATAAAGCAGGGGATAGCGTCCGCATAACCAAAGACACGGTCATAACCGCAGTATTTGAAGATGCTGCGCCAGTCAATCCCGGTTGCTTCGGCTCAATCGGGGGCGTGGGTATGACTTCGGGCTTCACGTTCTTAGCGGTTGCATTGCTCATGGCTGTAACCAAGGTTGCAAAAAGAAAGCGCAACGCATAATTAAATTCTGATTATAAAGCCCCCGGGTTGCTTCGGGGGCTTTAATTTACGCAAAAATACGATATTAAAAAAGTTGCGCCGGAACATTTAGACGTGTATAATATTTAAGTATTAATTAAAACTCGGAGGTTTTATGAAGTCATTAACTAAACGCATCGGTGCGTTTGCGGCGGCGGGCGCAATGTCGCTCTCAATCATTGTCGGTACGGGCTTGATTACTGATAAAGTCGTTTTTGCAGAAGAAAGCAAAGATTATTCAGGCAACTATTATTATAACCGTCTTTCCGACGATAAGTTAGCGCAAAATTTTTACAAAGCTTTTGACGCGCTTGTAAGCAGCGGTGAATTTAAGAAAGGTACGGTAGAGTACGATTTAATCGCAGAGGGCGTTGCAACTAGAGAACAGATTGCTTCATACGTAAGCGGAGACTCGCAGCTCGTCTTATCTTACGGTGCAGGGCGCGACGCGTTCTATATGGACCACCCCGACTTGTTTTACGCAGACGTATTTTCCACTTCGATAAGCGCGGGCACGACCGAGGACGGCGAATACGTGGGCTACCTCGATTCGAGCAGAGCTTTGAATACTTACGTCGGCAATTTAAACAGCGCGGCAAAGATTGATACGGCAATTACCGCATATGAAAACGCCGTCAATGCAATCGTTACCGAAGCAAATAAAAAAGTTTCCGTTGCAGAGAAAATCGAATACGTTAACGATTACATAAAAACACACAACACATACGGCTACGGAACGCAGGTGGTAGGCGATAAAAACGTCGATACCGAAAAAGCCGCGTTCATACAGACTTCCTACGGCGCGCTTGTAAATTACGAGTCCGTCTGCGAAGGCTATGCAAAATCTTTTAAGGCTGTATTAGACAGGCTTGAAATTCCCTGCGTGCTGGTCGCGGGCTACGTCTATAACGACGGCTATCAACCCCATATGTGGAACTACGTTCAGATTGACGATATGTGGTACGGCGTGGACGTAACCAACAACGACTGGTCGGACAACAAATATCTGCTCTGCGGAGGCGACGACATGGTAGGCGATTACGTAGTCGAAAATATCGTTTCCGCATCGGAGTACGTGCTTCCCTGTCCTGCAATCAAGCCGTACGCTTACGGTATCGATACCGACGCGAACGGTATGGTTATCGTCGGCAAATATACCGACAACGAAGAAGGCGGAAAGGATTTGTCGCTTACCGTTTCGTATAACGGCAAGGGCGCGTTAAAGCTCGAAGAAGAGGGCTTATACCTCGTGTACCGTCAAACCTACGACGTGGAGCAGGGACAGGATAAATGGAGCCAATGGTTCAATATCGTCGCCGCTAACAAAGATTACGTTGAAACTACGGATGATGATTACTATACCATTACCGATACGGAAACTATAGTTCCCGTCGACAGTGCCGCTAAATACGTGCAGTTTGCAATATTAAACCGTACTTCGGATATGGCGTTCGGCGCGTACTCGGACGTTAAGGACAGCGATTTCATAGTTGCACCCTCGACACAGTACATTAACGACGGTTATATACACGTCGACCGCGAGCCTTTTCCCATAAAAGTTACTCCCGGCAACACTGCGACGCTGAGCCTCAACAAAGTTCATATAACTATAAATTACGACAGAAAGCTTGCTCTTGCAGACCAATCAAAGCCTGCGGGAATTACTGTTACCACATTCGAAAATTACCCCGACATCGATAAATACTTTAAACTCGAAAATTTCAGCTGGGACGGAGATAAAACTATTTCCTTTGACTTCACTCCCAGTCTTCAGTACGAGCACTATAAGGCAACGTATTTCTTTACGCCCGATAACCTTATTGACGCCGAAAATAATCTGATGCCCATAAGCACCAAGTACGTTTTTGCGGGCGAAAACATAATGTGCAATAAGATGCTTCCCGGCGGAAGATATTGCGTAAAATCTTTCGGTTCGCCTAAGCTTGTAGACGACTGCGACCTGTCGGTTACCGATTTCAAGGACGAAAACGGAAAGTATTACTCCGAAAGTCAGCGCAGTCAGCTTATGCTCGTTGCAACTAAGCCCGCCGCATCGCGTGAAAAGGAAATGACCGACGCATTAAAGAACGAGACGGGCGTAACGGATAACGATATAGTAGCGTCGTCTACTTTCGAAATCGAACTTGCACTCTGCCGTAACGTTAAACAAATTCCACAGGGCAGCTTCTTGCAGGTTTCGTTCGGCTTCCCCGAAGGTTACAAACCCGACGACGAGGGAACGACTTATAAGATTTACCACTATAAGCGCGAGAACGGTAAAATCGTCGGTGTTGAGGAAATCCCCGTAATAGTTACTTCTTACGGTCTTATCGCACAGGTACAGAGCTTCAGCCCTTTCACAATCGTGCAGGTTAAGAACACCAGCGCTGCCGTTACAAACAGCAATACCGTCAACGTTTACGCAAGCGTCAACGGCGGTGCGGGCGGCAAGGTTACGACGGACGGCAAGAGCGGTATAGTTGAAGTTACGGGCGATACCATAACTTACGACTTGACGGCTGAGGAAGGCTTCACCGTCGGTACGGTTCTTTTAAACGGAAAGGTTGTCGACGCGTCGGAATACGCCGACGGCAAGCTTACGCTTAACAAGAGCGACCTTGACGCAAGCAACACCTTGGAAGTATCTTTCGTTACGAAGGTTTCCGCGGAGAAGTATGCGGAAAAAGGCTTTACTCCCGTATACGGCGCAACAAATCACGTAATCCTTGCTGCTAATGCGGATGACGTCGGACCCAACGTTACCGCAATAGTAATAGGGGTTGTCGGCGCAGTAGTAGTGCTTGCCGGCGCAGGCGTTGCGGCATGGCTGATTATAAGAAAAAGAAAAAGCAAAGCTTAATACTAAAAAATCCACCCGTTCGGGTGGATTTTAAAGTATATTAAAAATTTTTACCGAAAAGTGAGTAAAATTCCTTCTTATGCCGTTTTATAGATAACGGTGCAAGTAATTTTGCCGCATTATTAAGGAGGTCCTTATATGAAAAAGAAATCTTTTTTTCTGATAGTTCTTTCATTGCTGGTTTGTTTCGGTTTAATTTTTTCGGCTTGCTCAAAAAGCGTAAACTTTAATTTTGATGAAAACAGTACTGTAAAATTAACGTATACCTGTGCGGATGAAGAAAATGATTTTGATACGGAGCTTAATGCCGAGCAGTCGCATAAATTCATACTTTCTTTAAACAAAATTGCTTATGTCGAAGTAAAAGAACATATTGTTTTCGGTCCTTCATACGACCGTTTGAGAATCATTATCGGAAACAATAACCTTGAGTTGTACGACGTCGGTTTTATAATGAAATACGGTGGATACTTTCATTTTAACGGGCAATTATACAAATCGGAAGAGAAATTCGATTTTTTAAAATCTTATTTAACTGAATACTGTCCCGATATTATTCCTGAAAGTGTTTCTTTCGGAGTTCAATACGTAAAATCAACCGTAGATGCGGGGGAAAACTGTCAAATAATTAAAAGCGTTAACGAACTTAATAATTATATCGCAACCCAGACGCAAAATATAAATTTGCCAAATATCGTACTGTTCAAAGACGAAGTAATTGCAAAGTACAACGACGAATATTTTGAAAATTCTTTCTTAGTAATTTTTATGAGAGCGGCAAGCAGCGGTTCGTACGGTTTCATGGTCAACAATGCTTATATAACCGGCGACAGACTGACTATTAATTATGAAATTGTTTTGCCTACGGGTGATGCGGCTGTAACGTGTGATATGGCATATTGGTATTCTTTTGTTGAATTAAGCAATGAATACGGCGCAATAAAAAACGTGTATTTAATTTCATCAAAATAGACTTATGCATACAATAAAAATATAGCCCGCTATCTTCACAAGTGAAGATAGCGGGCATTTTTTATTATGAAATAAAAATTTACTGTAAATTTTTGGTAGTTTTCTTATTATATATAATAAATTAATTTAATATATTGTGTCAATATGTAATTTTTTAACGTAAAATGCAAAAAAAACACTAAAAAATGAAAGCTTTTTTAAATTAACTATTGACGATAAAGATTTAAAGTGTTAAACTATTAAATGATGTATGCCCACGAGCATACCTATTTCTCTTTTTAAAAGTGAAATATGATAGGAGGAAAGATGAAACGTTTTAAGAAGATACTGGCGTTATGCGCAATAGTCGTGCTTGCAATCGCCGCTATTTTCGCCGTTCCCGCCTGCAGGTACAATTCCGAGGTGGAAAGAATAACCGTCGAAATTAACGGCGGCGGCGAAGTGGTGGAGTTAGCACAGAAAGACGCCACTATAGAAAATATTATGGACGGGATAACCGTTATTGCGGAGCTCAACGACGAGACCACGCAGACAATTACGGATTATACCGTCGAAGATTTCGACGCTACCAAGCTGGACGTTGTTCAGACTGTAACGGTAAAGTACGGTGAATTTACCGCGACCGTTCCGGTAAAAGTGAATGGCGCAACGGTAACGCCGCAGGTTACTTCGATTGAGGTAACCTATACGGGCAATAAAGTAACGATGAAAAAGGCTGAGGCTTCAGAGCAAGCGCTCAGAAAACTTTTGACCGTTAAAGCCGTAAAGAGCGACAATTCGAAAGAGACTGTTACGAATTACACCGTAACGGGCTTCGACGCATCGAAAGTAAACGTAGACCAGACCGTTACTATTAAGTACGGCACGTTCTCGAAGACGGTTAAGGTACAGGTTACGGAAGAAACTCCCGTTCCCCAGGTTACCAAGATAGAAGTAACCGTGAACAGCGGCGAAGCTAAGGTAACGATGAAAAAGGCGGAAGCTTCCGAGCAGGCGCTCAGAAGCGCTTTGACCGTCAAAGCGGTAAAAAGCGATAACAGCAAAGCCGTTATTACCGACTACATAATCGAAGGTTTAGACCTTGTCAAAACGAACGCAGACCAAACCGTAACTATTAAGTACGGAGAGAACGGCAAGTTTACCGCGACCGTTAAAGTGTTGATTACGGAAGAAACTCCCGTAGTTCCGCAGGTCGTTTCGATTAAGGCAACCGTGTCCGGCGGCAAAATCACGTTGACCGAGGACAACGCAACGGAAGCGGCAATCCTGGCGAAAGTAACCGTTACCGCAACCTATGACGATAAAACCACCAAGATTGTTACCGAAGGCTTGACGGTAGTGGGCTTCGACGCGGCTAAGCTGGACGAGGTTCAGACTGTAAATATCAAGTACGGTGAGTTTTCCGCAAACGTTTCTGTAATAGTAAAAAGTACTCCTGTCATTCCTCCTCAAATCACTTCAATCGAAGTCAGCATTGACGGAGATAAAATCACGCTTGAAAAGGCAAACGCAACGGATGCGGCTATTTTAGCAAAAGTAACCGTTACCGCCAAGTATGACAATAACACCACCAAGCCCGTAACCGAGGGCTTGACGGTAGTGGACTTCGACGCGGCGAAAGTAAACGTCGACCAGACCGTTACAATTAAATACGGCGAGTTTTCCGATACGGTTACGGTATTCGTAACGGAAGAAACTCCCGTAGTTCCTCAAATCGTTTCAATCGAAGTCAGCATTGACGGAGATAAAATCACCCTTCAAAAGGCAAACGCAACGGAAGCGGCTATTTTAGCGCAAGTAACCGTTACCGCCAAGTATGACAATAACACCACCAAGCCCGTAACCGAGGGCTTGACGGTAGTGGACTTCGACGCGGCGAAAGTCAACGTCGACCAGACCGTTACCATTAAATACGGCGAGTTTTCCGATACGGTTACGGTATTCGTAACGGAAGAAACTCCCGTCGTTCCGCACGTCGTTTCACTTGAAGCCATCTTTGAGGGCGACGTCTTAACGATGGAAAAAGAAGATGCTTCCGAGCAAACGCTCAGAGGTCTTTTGACCGTTAAAGCCGTAATGAGCGACGGCTCCAAAAAAGAAATTACCGATTACGAAATCGAAGGCTTAGACCTTGAATTAGTAGACGACGACCAGACGGTTACGATTAAGTACGGCGATGATATAAAAACGTACGTTACCGTATTTATCAAGGACGAGTCCGAACCTGATACCAACGGCGTATACATTATTATAAACGACCGCGCTCCCGTCAAATTACCGGAAAACGCAGCAACCCCCGGCGAATATATGCTTCAGGGTTACTCGCTTACCGCGGGTGATACGGTTGTATTCAAGCATGACGGAGAAGTCGTCGAGTACAAGAAAGCCTGCAAATTCAAGGGTACCGTTCATTTATCCGGCAATTATGATTTCTACGTTAAGGTTGCAGGGGACGACCTGGGTATCTGGGTAACCGACTGGGTACAGGTTTCAGTGCTTAGCGGTGGAGATACCAGAATAGTCAAAGAAATCAACTACGACGCCACCGGTATGGAGGAAAAGTATCAGTCGCAATTCATAGCGGTTGAAAAGCTGATTGCCGGCGACAAAGTTACCGTAAAGGATATCGGCGGCAACACGTTAAAATACGAGGACAAAACCGTATTTAACGGCACTGCCTTAAATAACGGCACTTACACGTTCACCATTAAGCTCGGTTATGTAAGCACGGACGATATCGTTTCCGTCAAATTCAAACCCGACAATCCCACTCCTACACCCGATAAGGGCGCATACATTATTATAAACGGCGGCGAACCTGTCGAGTTAGAGGTTAACCCCGGCAACACAACCGAATATATGCTTCAGGGACAGCCGCTTGAAGCAGGTGATACGGTTGCATTCACGTATGACGGCAAGCCCGTTGCATACAAAGCGGACTGCAAGTTCGACGGCACCGTTTATCTGACGGGTAACTATGACTTCTACGTTACACCCTCGGGCGCAAGCAAGGGCGTTTGGGTAACCGACTGGGTACAGGTTTCGGTAAAGAGCGGTGAAACTACGAGAATAGTCGAAGAAATCGACTATGACCTCACCGGTTTGGATAAGAATTACGAGTCGCAATTCATAGCGGTTGCAAAGCTGCTTGTCGGCGACATAGTTACCGTCATGGATATCGGCGGCAACGTAATAGCATACGGAAACACAACGGTATTTAACGGCACTGCGACAAAGGACGGTACTTACACGTTCAATATTAAGCTCGCCGGCTGGCATGATGCGACCGACGTCGTTTCCACCAAATATGCGGCTCCGGCAGTAGAGTCCTTATCCGTAACTTTCAAAACCGGATTTGAAGTTGATAACGGCGTGCTCGTTTTATACGGCGCGCAAAAAGACAGCTTAAAGGCGGCGCTTACCGTTACGGCTAAGTTTGACGTAGGCGCGGACAAAGTAATCGCCAACGCCGACTATACGACTAACTTCTCGTCGACCACGCTCAATGAGGTGCAGACCGTTAAAATTACGTACGGCGGAAAGAGCGAAAATATATCCGTCAAGGCTGTGGCGGCAAAGGTTACCGGAATTACCGTTGAGTATAAGGACGGCGCGACGCAGGTCGAGCTTGTCGGCAAAAAAGCTACGATAGCCAATATTAAAGATAAAATCACCGTAACGGCGGCTTATAACGACGGTACAACCAAAGAAGTTAATAAGCAAAACTATACGGTTACGGAGTCAACTTTCGATTCAACCTCTGCTAAATACGGACAGACGCAGGAAGTTGAGATAAGCTTCGGCGAAAAAAACGCTACCGTCAACGTAAAAGTTATAGCGCCTACGGCTGTTAAGCTCGAAGCGGATATGCAATCCGTAGACGTTATTATAACGCACGAAAACGAAACTAAGGCGGAAATAATCGAAGCCATTAAGAATACGCTTACCGTTACCGTAACGATGAACGACGACACCGTTTTCGAGAATGACAAGAACTACGAAGTGGAGCTTGCAGACGACTTTGACGTTACGGATTTTGACAATGCACAGACGGCTAAAATAACTAGTCGCGGAAAGACCGTAGAAATAGAAGTGCAGTTGAAAAAGCAGCCCGTGAGCATGGCTGTAACCTTGAAAGGCAGTGCAGTTTCTATTTCGGAAAGGTTGACGGGCAACGCTAAAATAACCGCGTTGAAGGAAAAAATTACCGTTACGCTCACTTATTCGGACGAGTCGACTGACACAACTACCGGCTACGGCGTAACGTTCGGCGAATTAAATACAACAACTTATAAGCAAACCGCAACTATTTCCTACACGGGATTAGACAGTCAGACGGTGGAAGTAACCATACTTGCCGTTCCTAAAATTACGGTAGGGGACGACACGAAGTTTATGACGGCAGACTCCGCCGACGCCAACAGGTATCTCAGCGGCAACGTCGAGCTTAGCCGCGGCGATACTGTTGTAATTACGTACAGAGGCGCGCAGGTTGCGTTTGGCAACAACTTCAACGGCACGGCGGCACTTGACGGCGTATATACATTTACGGTATCGGTTGCCGGAAATACGGCAAGCGTCGTTACCACGGTGCCCGAGTACAAGGCGACTTTAAAAGTGAACGGCGTTGAAAAGACCGCCACGGAAGAAAACACCTGGACGCTTGCGCTTAAAGTCGGCAACAAGGTTACCGTTTCCGATAACAAATTCGACGGAGAAGAGGAGTACATTGCGCCCTACAACGGCGACTATACGTTCACCGTTAACCCCGACGCCGACGATAGAAACTTTGTCGTAGAGGCACCCGAGTACACGGTAACGATGAAGGTAACGCGCGGCGGTGCGGTTGTCGATACTAAAACGCTTACAAAGGGCGAAGGTCAGACGTATTCCGTAAACGTTACTTTGCAAAAGAACGACACGGTTGCAATTACCGACAACGCGGGCAAAACCTTTGACGGTTACGCAGCAGCGGGCGAATTCAAGGGCACTGCGCCCAGAAACGGCGTCTACAAATTCCGCGTAATAATCAGCGGTAGCGGACACAGCGTTGAAGTAGAGGTTCCCGCCAAGGTTACGCTTACCTATGGCTCAGAGTTCGTAAACCTTGTCCGCAATTATGACGAAAATGAGCCTACCAAAGATGAATATATGATTACCGGTTTGGCTTTGACTGCTGGTCAAACGGTTGAAATCAAAGTAGAGGGTGTAAAACAGACGAACTACAAGCCGGCTTGCAAGTTCAACGGTACGGTTTATCTTACCGGTAATTACAACTTCTACGTAAGGCTTGACGACGGTGATAAAGGCATTTGGGTAGCTGCCGACGTTGAAAGGCAAGTTTTAATTGAAAGAAACGGCAAGAATTTAGACCCCATTACGCCCGAGCTTGACAAACCTACTGATTTGGGCACACAGTTCAAGCAGCAGTACAAAGCAACCGCGCAGTTGCTTGTAGGAGATAAAGTCTCCATTAAAGATATCGGCGGCAACGTATTTAAGTACGAGAATAAAGACTTCTTTAACGGCACCGCAGCAACAAACGGCACTTATACGTTCTATATAAAACTCGGCAAAGACAGTAAAGACGATATCGTTTACGTCGGTTACGCAGCGGCGGCTTTACAAAAAATTACCGTAACAGCTAAAGACGGATTTGAAGTTGACGATAACGAAGTGCTCACTTTATACGGCGTGCAGGCCGACAACTTAAAGGCGGCGCTCACCGTTAAGGCTACTTATGACGTTCAAGCCGCTGACACCGTAATCGCCAACTATACGGTTTCAGGCTACGACAAGGATACCGAAGGCGTACAGACCGTTACCGTTTCTTACACCGTTAATAAAGTTGCAAAGACCGATACTATAAAAGTTAAGGTTTTAGATGCGTACGTAACGGAAATTACCGCGGCTTATAATGAGACCGGCGCTACGTCAATTGAGCTTGTCGGTATACAGGCAACGGAAGCAAATATTTTAGCTGCAATTTCGGTTACGGCAACGTACAACGACGGAACCACTGAACAAGACGTGGAAGCTACGGTTGTAGCGTCGTCGTTCGACGCAACCGGGGCGAAGTACGGACAGACGCAGGAAGTTACAATCAGCTTCGGCGGAAAAACTACTACCGTCAACGTAAAAGTTATAGCGCCTACGGCACTTACGATTACACTTAATAAGAACACAGTAGACGTCTTAAACGACAACACTGTATCAGAACCCGACGACATTATTCCGGTCATCAGGAAAACGCTTAAAACTACCGTTACAATGGATGACGGATATGTATGCGAGAGCTTCGACCACTACGAAGTAACTATTCCCGCCGGCTTTGACATTTTGAACTTTGAGAGCGGTCAACAAGTTACTATTACGGCTCACGGACTTAACGCAACTCTTACAGTGCAGATGACGAGAAAGGCGGAGAGCATTGCCTATAAAGTAAACGACGGCGCAACGCTTGAATTCTTCGATACGTTAAACGTAGTTGATAAAGAAGCCGCTTTGCGCACGCGTATTACGGTTACGCTTAGTTACTCGGCGGGCAATCCGAAAACAACCGAGGGCTACGAGGTAGAATTCGGAGCGTTAACGGCGGACTACAAGCAAACCGCAACTATTTCCTACGAGGGCGTAGAAGAGAGCAAGACGCTTACTTTAACTATAGTTCCCGTTCCCAGAATTTCCATAAAGGGAGCTACGGCAACGCCTATGACCGCCAACGAGGGCAAGTATCCCAGCGGGGATATCGAGCTTAAGCGCGGAGAACAGGTTGCAATTACCTATGCGGGCAAAACGCTCACCGTTTCCGGCGGCAACGGCGCTATCGAGAACGGCACGGCTAAGCTCAACGGCACGTATGCGTTCGAAGTTACGCCTGACGGACTTAACGCAACGGTAACCTGCACCAAGGCGCCCACTTACGCGGTAACCCTTAAAGTAGACGGCACTGCGGCAACGCAGGCACCCGCCGTTACAGGCAACAGCTACACCTGGACGCTTACGCTTAGCAAAGATAATATAATTACCGTTTCGGATAATAAATTCGGCAATTTGAACATTGGCACTTCATCGCAATATAAAGCACCGTATAACGGACAGTATACGTTTACATTCACTAACGGCGATACCAAGTCCGCCGTAACGGTACAATCCGCACCCGAATACACGGTAACGATGAAGATTACAAGCGGTGAAACGGAAACGACGAAAACGTTAACTAAGGTCGAAGGCGAGTCTGAATATACAGTAAGCGTTAACTTATTAAAGGGCGACACGGTTGCAATTACCGACAACGAGGGCACCACGTTTAACGCTTACGCGGCAAACGGCGAATTCAAGGGCACTGCGCCCAGAGACGGCACGTACACGTTCCGCGTAATAATTGACGGAGACGGACACAGCATTGCAGTAACCGTTCCCGCCAAGGTAGTTTCCATTACCTACGGCTCAACGACAGTCAACCTTGACCGTAACGCCGCCAAACCTCAAATCGAAGAGTATAAGACCGCGGCGGGCGGTTTGGCGCTTACCGCAGGTCAGACGGTTGTCGTCAAGGTAGACGGCGACGTGAAGTCAAACTACAAGGCGAACTGCAAGTTCGACGGCAACGTTTACCTTACGGGTAATTACGACTTCTACATTCAGCTTGACGGTGATGACCAGGGCATCTGGGTAACCGACTGGGTACAGGTTACAGTACAGAGCGGCGCATCCACGAGAGATGCATCAACCGAGTACAACGTAAACGGCTTGGCTGAAAAGTATCGTTCGCGCTTCATAGCGGTTGAAAAGCTGTTTGCAGGCGACCAGGTTACAGTCAGGGATATCGGCAACAACGTATTAAATTACGAGAATGCAACCGTCTTTAACGGCACTGCCGCAAATGACGGAACCTACACGTTCAGGATTAATCTCGGCAAAAACAACGATGACGATATAATTTCCGTCGATTATAGGGCGCCTCAGGTAGAGAAAGTTACCGTAAGCTTTAAGAATGGATTTACCGTTGTTGACAAAGTGCTTAACCTTTACGGTGTGCAAGCCAATGACTTAGACGCGGCGCTCACCGTTAAGGCTACTTATGACGTTCAAACAAGCGACACCGTAGTTGACAAGACGGACTATACAGTTAGCGGCTACGACAAGTCAAAACGTGACACGGTTCAGACCGTTACGGTTGCTTACGGCGGAGAGAGCGCTACTATATCCGTCAAGGTTCTGGCGGCAACAGTTACCGGAATTACCGCGGCGTATAAAGCAGAAGGCGCTACGTCAATCGAGCTTATCGGCGCAAATGCAACGGTAGCAAATATTTTAGACGCAATTTCGGTTACGGCAACGTACAACGACGGAACCACCAAACAAACCACGGCAGCCGAAGTTACCACGTCAACGTTCGACGCAAGCGAGGCGAAGTACGGACAAACGCAGGAAGTTGAGATAAGCTTCGGCGGAAAGACTACGAAAGTCAACGTGAAAGTTGTAGCGCCCACGGCAGTTTCGATTGAACTCAGTCAAAACTCCATAGACGTCGTAAACGACAACACTATATCAGAAGCAAAAGACGTTTCTGACTATATTGAGGAAAGGCTTACCGTTACCGTTACAATGAACGACGGAACTACCCGCACGGACTACGAAGTTAAGCTTCCCAATAACTTTGACGTTGAAAAATTCGGTGAAAATCAAAGCGTAACTATCGAGAGTAACGGACTTACCGCAACTCTCACGGTGCGCATGACGAGAAAGGCAGAGAGCATTACGGTAACCGCAAAAGCGGGTGCAGGTGCGGAGATTTCAATTTCCGAAGCTGAAAGCAATAAAATAACTGCTTTGCGCAATTTAATTACCGTTACGCTTAATTACTCGGCTGGCGAGCCGGTGGAAACCGATGGCTACACCGTAACGTTCGGCGCATTAGACACAACTACTTATAAGCAAACCGCAACTATTTCCTACACGGGAGTAGAAAGTGCGACGGTTGAAGTAACTATAGTTCCCGTTCCCAAGATTTCCGCAAAGGGCGCGGCGGCAACGTTTATGACCGCCGATGCTGACAGCGCGAACAAATACCCCAGCGGAGATATCCAGCTTACGCGCGGACAAAAAGTCGTTATTACCTATAAGGGCAGTGAATTGACGGTTTCCGACGCTAACGGCGCTATAGTTAACGGCACGGCTAAGCTCAACGGCACGTATGCGTTCACTGTTACGGTTGACGGCGCAACCGCGACGGTAGCCTGCACCAAGGCGCCCGCTTATGCGGCAACCTTAAAGGTAGGCAACGACGTTAAGCAACCCACCTCGGCAAATACCTGGACGCTTACGCTTAGCAAAGGCGACAAGGTTACCGTTTCCGATAATAAATTCGGCGATTTGACAATAGAGGGAGAAGACGAGTACGTTGCAACCCGCACGGGCGAATACACCTTCACCGTTACGACTGACGACACGAAGTCCGAAGTTGCAGTAACCGCACCCGCATACAGCATAACGATGACGATTACAAGCGGTGAAACGGAAACTTCGGAAACGCTTACTCTCGATAACGCAAATAAACCTTCGGGCGCTCTGTCGAAGTACACTGCAAGCGTTACCTTGAACAAGGGCGACACGGTTGCAATTACCGACAACGAGGGCAAGAAGTTTACCTCCTACGCAACGGACGGCGAATTCAAGGGCACTGCACCCAGAAACGGCAACTATGATTTCAGCTTAACAATTTACAGCAGTAGCCACCTCATTGCGGTAGACGTTCCCGATATGGTCGTTTCCATTACCTACGGCGAAACAACCGTAAATCTCAGACGCAATGAGGGCAACAAACAGAACGTAGAGTACAGGACCAATACGGCGACGGGCGTAACGCTCACCGCAGGTCAGACGGTTGTCGTAAAGGTAGACGGCGACGTGAAGTCAAACTACAAGGCGGACTGCAGGTTCAACGGTACTGTTTACCTGACCGGCAAGTATAACATCTCCGTAATCGTAGACGGTAGCGCTCAGGACGGCATTATGGTAACCTACTTCGCGCAGGCTACGGTTGAACACGGCGGCGAACCTACCGTAGTCGGGTTCGAGCTTGACAACCCCGATAATTTGGGCGCAAACTTCAAACAGCAGTATAAGGCAGTTGTGAAGGCAGTTGCAGGCGACAAAATTACCGTCAAGGATATCAGCGGCAAAACGTTAGGCTACGATAATGATACCGCAAGCGAATTCGGCAACGGCACCGTTACTGCGGACGGAACTTACACGATATATATCAAGCTCGGCAAAGACAAAGCTAACGATATAATTTCCGTCGAATATACGGAGCCTCAGGTAACCGAGATTACCGTAAGCTTTAAGAATACTTACGAAGTCGCGGAAGACGGTACGCTTATTCTGTACGGCACGCAAGCCGACAACTTAAATGCGGCGCTCACCGTTACGGCGAAGTATGACGTAGGCGCGGACGGCGAAGTAACCAACTATACGGTTGAGGGCTTCGATAAAGACACACTCAATACAGTACAGACTGTTACGGTTGCTTGCGGCGGAGAGGACACCGAGATATCCGTCAAGGTTCTTGCGGCAAAGGTTACCGCAATTTCCGCAGCTTATAAAGCAGAAGGCGCTACGTCAATCAACCTTACCGGTGTAAACGCTACGGCAGCAAATATTTTAGCTGCAATCACCGTAACGGCAACGTATAACGACGGCACGACCGTCCAGAACGTGGCAGCCACGGTTGTACCGGCGTCGTTCAGCGCTACGACTTACGGCGAGCAGACGGTTACTATCAGCTTCGGCGGAAAGACTACTGCCGTCAAGGTAACGGTTATAAAGGCAACTCCTTCAAGCCTTGAAGTACTGCCTGCGACCGTAGAGGTAAAGGGTGCGAATGAAACCGAAGTTATCAACGCTATCAAAGCAGCAATTACTTCCGTCAAGGTCGTAATGGACGACGGCGAAAAAGTAACCGCTATAAAGGCAAATTGCACCGTAACGCTCGGCGAGTTCGATTACCACAACTTCACCACGGCGCAAGACGTAACTATAGGGTACACGTACGAGGGCAGTCCGCTTACCGCAACGCTTCCCGTACAGCTGATAAAGGCGGCTAAGAGCATTGCTCCTAACCAAAGCACATTTACCATTTCCGAAACCGTTGCGGGTGAAGATGCAAGACTTCAGGCGTTAAAAGACGCGGGACTTAAAATTACGCTCACCTATACGGACGATTCGACGGCTAACGTTTCCACCTATACAGTAGACTTCGAAGGTTTCAGCGCAAGCAAGTTTACCGCGCAGACGGTTACCATTTCCTACCCCGGCGTAGAGGATATTACGATTCAGGTTACGGTAAAATCCGTTCCCAAGATAATCGTAAACAACGGTGCGGCTAAGTTTATGACCGTTGACCCCGACAACGAAAACAGGTATCTCAGCGGAGACGTCGAACTTAAATCCAATCAAACGGTTGAAATCAGGTACAACGGCGCGGCAGTTTCGCTTGGCGACAACTTCAACGGCACTGCAGTATTTGAAGGTACGTATACCTTTGCGGTAACTGTTGACGGTACTAACGCAAGCGTTGTAACTACGGTACCCGAATACAAGGTAACCCTTAGCGTGGGTGGCGTTGCGTCTGAACAACAGCCTGTAAAAGAAGACGGCGTTTACAAGTTTACGGTTACGCTTAAAATTAACGACATCGTTACCCTTGCAGATAATAAACCCGGTACGCCGACAATCAACGGAAAGACATCGTATAAGGCAACGCGCTCTGGCGACCACGTAATTACCGTTACTCCCGGCGCTGACAACGCAGTGGCAACTGCTACGGCAACCCAGCCCGAATACGCGGTAACCTTGACGATTACCGGCGGAAAAACGATAGCGTTAGAAGTAAATACTGCGTCCGATATTCAAAACGGAACCGAGTATTTCGCAACGGGCGTAACCTTGCAAAAGAACGATACTGTTACGATTACCGATAACGAAGGCAATACGTATTCCGCATATGACGAAGACTGCGGTTTCAGTGGCAAAGCGTCCATAGGCGGTAGAAACTACGCGTTCTACGTTAAAATTTATACGGACAGCACTAAAAACAGTATTTGGGTAACAGTTCCCTCCAAGATAACGCTTACCGTCGGAGACGTAACTTATAACCTTACGTTAGACACGAATAAAAACGAATACTTTATTACGCGTGTTAAGCTACCGGCAAATACGGCGTTCATAATTGAGAATGAGGGCGTTGCCGTTACACAAAGTGCTTATCAGTCTAATTCTCCTTTCAAAGGAACGTCAGAGGAAAAGGGCTATTATGACTTCTACGTTGGTTCGGCAGGCAATAATATTTGGGTTCAACTTACTGCCGAACCCATAAGGATTTACTTCCATAAGGATAGCGATATAGATTGGTGGTTTGACGTTTACGCATATTGTTATTTGAATGATGACAATAAAAATGCGACGTGGCCCGGAGTGCAGATGAAGTGGGCTGGCAACAACTGGTACTATTTGGATATTTCGAAAGAGGCTTACAAAAATTACACCTCTATTATATTCAATAACGGTAGCGGTGGCGGTACTAATCAGTCGGGCACCTTCACGTTCAATGTTGATTCGGTTGATGATGATTTATGCATTTACTACACTACTAGCGGCGTAACAACGACCGACAGACCTTAAAACAACTAAATAAACCTCAATACGGTAAGAGTAGTCGGGCTTTTTCCGACTACTCTTACGGCGGGTTTATGACAAGCGGCAAAAAATCCGCAACGCAGGGCTATCTGCGGGGCGAATAATATAAACGGAAAAAGACAGGAAAGAATATGGGTAAAAAGATTTTATTTTTTGTAATGGCAGTTTGTATGCTTTTCACCATGTCGGCGTGCGGCAACGAACAAAAGCCGCCCGAAGGTGAAAAACCTACGGTAGGAGGAGGCGAGGTTACGGCCTCGTACGGAATTTATTTCTATACGGACAAAGGTAAGGCGGGAAACCCCATGCTTGATATCAAAGCGGGGAGCAAAATTACTGAGCCGGAAGGACTGACATATCCGAATTATGAATTTTTGGGTTGGTATACCGACTACGGCGTTTGGCAAGACAAATTTGTTTGGGATACGATGCCCGACCACGACGTTGTGCTGTATGCAAACTGGAAATCGAACGTAGCGGACAGCGAGCTGCAGGCGTACGAGGACGAACTGAACGCAAAAAGCGAAAATGGTCACTTGTATATCCACTATATGCGATTCGACAACACCCCCAAATCGTACGAGAACATGAGCCTTTGGGTCTGGCCCAGCCAAAAGACCGGCAAAACGTTCAACTGGGAAAAGGATTCCTCCGGTAAAGTCATAGTGGACGAAATCGGCGGTGCGGTCTGCGATATCGACTTAACCAAAAAATACACGGGCGCGGGCAACAGCGGAACCGAAACCCAGCAATATTTTATCGACGATGCGTGCGACGATAACTATAAGCCGGAATACATAAAGGACAAAACCAAGTATAACGACCCCAAGATAGGCTTCCTCATAGTATACGACGACAGCAAGAACAGCGGTAGTCACTGGAAGTCGGACTGCGGAAACCAGTATTTCGAAATCGACGGCAACGTGCGTGTGAACGGTTCGATTCACGTATTCGCTACGCAGGACAACGTGAAGCAATTCGTATTCTATATTGCCAACAAGGGTGAAATAAGCAACCCTTACGAAAACGATGACGGCTCGCACGTTTCCAAATCAGACGTCGTTACCAAGGATTGGAACAGCCTTCAAGCAACCGCAGACCCTAAAAATCTTTTCGATACGGTCAGCGGCGTAGGATATCAGATAATGGTTTCGTCCTTTGCAGACAGCGACGGCGACGGTTTGGGCGATATTCAGGGTATTCTCGACAACCTCGACTATTTAGACAAGGATTTGAACGTAGACGTACTTTGGCTTACGCCAATTCAGGAATCCGACTCCTACCACGGCTATGACATAATTGACTACTGCTCAGTAGACCCCAAATTCGGCACTATGGAACAATATCAGGAATTACTTGACGAGTGCCACAAGAGGGGTATGAAGGTAATAATGGATTTGGTTTTAAACCACACTTCCATGAATAACGTCTGGTTCCAGAAATCGGCTAAAATGGTAAAAGAGACAGGCGAGGACGGCAAAGTCGTTGATTACCGCAACTTCTACCACTGGCGCAACCACGAGACAGAAAAGCTTACCTCAACCTGGTATGCTTACAGTGAATACGCTTATTCCTACTACGCTAAATTCGGCACGTCAATGCCGGAGCTTAACTACGACTATACGGGCACGCGTAACGCAGTCTTAGACGTAACCAAGTTCTGGTTGGATATGGGCGTTGACGGATTCCGTATGGACGCGGTTAAACATATCTATATGCAAGACGAGGTAACGCCGTCACCGAGTGATATTATCATTTCGGACTACGACGAAGCTACCAAGACCGATTACAGCACCAACGTAACCAAAAATATGGATTTCTTCTGCTGGCTCATCGACGGCATCAAGAAAATTAATCCCAACGCTTACGTCGTAGGTGAAAACTTCGACGGTCACGCATACAACGTTGCACCTTACTACAAGGCGTTCGACGGAATGTTGGACTTCTATAGTTATTACAACCTTGCTCAGATTGCGGGACATATGGGCTGGGCACAAGGTTTCGCCGGACAGAAGAGAGCGGGCGAACCGGGTGGTGACCAAGAAAAAATTGCAGAGATAACTGGTACCAATACTAACAAGCTTTTGACAAACTATTGGAACCTCAACGACGTTATGAAAACTAACGCGAAGTACGGTAACCAAGTCACCAATTCGCTGTTCACAAGTAACCACGACGTACACAGACTGTTGAATAACGTTGCCGGTGGCTTGACGGCGGCTGATGTGGTTACGGCGGCGACTGCAAACGAGGCAAAGCAACGCGCTTTGACTACCATAGCGGCAATGATGACGTTGCCCGGCATTAGCTGGATTTACTACGGCGACGAGCTTGGTATGAGCAGTAACTACGGCACGGGCGAGAGCAAGACTTCACCCCATGTCGACAGACAGTACCGTCAGCCCTTCAAGTGGAGCAAGTCGGCGGGCAAGTACACGACGAGCTATTCTATCCCCGGTGACAAGACCTACTACGTTGAATGGGATAGCTACAACAAGACTCTTCCCGGTGTAGCCGAGCAGAAAGCTACTAACGGTTCGTTCCTCAAAGAAGTAATGGGCTGGACGAAATTGAAGTCCGAAGACCCTGTTATTCGTTACGGTGACTATACTTACTGTTCGTTCGACAACAACGGCGATATAATGTCGTTTAAGCGTTCGTACGAGGGTAAAACGTACTGGGTTATCTGCAACTTCGGCAGGTCCGAGTACGGAAATCCCGGTCGAGTATTTGGAAGCAGAGCTAAGCTCATCCACGCTTCCAACGGCGCAAGCCTGAGCTATTTACCTGTCGGCGGCAGCATGGTTGTTGAGATTTAAGGGGTAAGTAGTGATGCGTAAAAAATTATTATCAATATTATTAATTATAATGACCGTCGCGCTTGCAGCGCTGTGTATCACAGCCTGCAACGACGGCGGCGTAGGACAGACGCTTCCGACGCCTACGGAGCTTGCCGTCGATAGCAAGGGTATCGTAACGTGGCAACCCGTCGAGGGCGCGGCAAGCTATGAATTGCGTGTAAACAACGTAATTTTTCCCTCTTCGGAAACGCAGTTCTACTTGTCGGAAATACCCGAGATACCCTCGGATAAACAGTTTACGGTGCGCGTCCGCGCGGTAAACGGCGGTGCGAGTTCCGAATGGAGCGAGCTTTTGACCTACACGCCCAAAACGCTGGTGCTTGCGACGCCTAAGCTGACGGCAAAAGACGGCGTGCTGTCGTGGACGGCAGTTGCTAACGCTTCTAAAACCGTCGTTACGTTCAACGGCGACAAGACGGAGCTTTCCGCAGAAACTCTGCAGTTCGACCTTAAAACGCTTAAAACAGACAGTGTTGTCGGCGTACAGTTCATAGGCGACGGCTTGTCGATAGCGGACAGCGGGGTAGCGGAAGTTATCTACAACGCCGCTTTGAAAACGTGCAGTCTGACGGTTCCGCAAAACGTTCATATGAACGGCTACGAATTGACGTTTGAAGCCGTGTACGGAGCGAATACATACTATCTGTTAGATGTCAACGACAAAATAACCGCGATAACGAAAAACCGTTGCGATTTAACCAATCAATACCTTGTTAAAGCTGTTTGGGCTGGAGATTCCCGCGGATATTTCGAAGACAGCGAACGTGCCGGCATAAAGTACTACGCCGAAGGCGCAGGTACGGAGCAAGACCCTTTCATGATATCCTCTCCCGAAGAATTAAGGTTCGTGGATTATTATGAAGGCATAAACGAGGCTAAGTATTACAAGTTTAATAACGACGTCGCGCTTCCGTCTTACGTTCCTGACGACGAAGAAGTATATAACAACTTTTACAGCTTCGGTTCGTTAAGCGGCGTTATCGACGGCGACGGACACAAGCTGTCTAATGCAGTAAAGTATTTCTGCGATGGTTATTCTTCAATGTTTGATTCGATTGCGCCGAGCGGAGTTATCAAAAATTTAGTGATAGACAACGCAAACTTCCGTACATGGACTAATTTGTCAAACGACGGAATAATGCACGAAAAGGGCGGCGAGTGTGCGTTATTAGCGTATACCAACCGCGGCACGATAGATAATGTAACAGTAATCGACAGTTATATTTGCGCGGTAAAGGACGGCGCGGCGGCGCTTGTATCCATTAACAAGGGCACTGTTTCCAACTGCAATATCGAAAGCTCTACCACCGTCTACGGTGCAAACGAAGCGGGCGGAATTGCAATCTTCAATTCGGGAACGATAGAGGGCTGTATCAACCGCGCCGATATCTCGGGCGAAACGACGGTCGGTGGAATAGTCGGGCGCAACAACGGAATAGTTACTAAGTGCGGCAACGAAGCTAAGATTACTGCCAATACTTACGGCGGCGGTATCGTAGGATATAACTTCAATATTTTCGACGAAAAGCTGTTGTTTGATAGCACAATTTCACAGTGCTACAACTACGGTGAGATAAGCGTCGTCAGCTACGGCGGCGGCATAGCCGGCAAAAACGGCGGCGACGGCATAAACGAAGTAGGTAAAGTAAGTTACGCCAATGCGGGAATAATCTCTTGCTACAATACGGGCGCGATAATCGGGTCAGAATCGTTGGGCGGTATTGTCGGCGACAACTACGGCTATTACGAAGCCGGAACCGACTTGGGCGTCGTCAACTGTTACAATTCCGGCGCGATAAACGTAGATGTACGTGCGCTCAGGTCAACGCGAATTTTCCTCAGTTTTGAAAATTGCAACTGGGACCCTACTATGGACGGCGCGCTGTTCTACGTGTATTACTGGGGTGCGGCTGGAGGACCTTCTTGGCCCGGTGTTCGCATGACGGCGACCGAAATAAACGGTATGACATACTACTACGCAGATATGAGTATAAAAGCCGAACAACTGACGGGAGTTATCTTCAACAGATGTAACCCCGCAAATTTAAATGATGAGAGCTGGGGCAAAACCAAAGACATCATCGGCAGAATGACTCCCGGCAACCTGTTATTCAAAATTAACAGCGGTTGGACCACAGCGGACAAATCGGATTCCAAGAATCTTATCGAGAGTATGACTCTTTCTGCGGGCGGTATTGCGGGATACAGCAATATGATTAACGATTGTTACTACCTTACGGCAACCGTAGCGGGCAAACCACTTGCGGCGGGCGCTGCCAAGGGAGAACAAAATAATATAATTTATATCGGTGGAACCGAGGTACAAAGCAGCGCGTGTCAGATTTCTGCTTCCGCGCTAACAACATTTGCGTCTACGTTAAACGCTTACGCAGACGTATGGCAAAACGGTGCTAACGGGCCCGTATTAAAATGGCAGGGGGAAAATTAAAATGAAAACAAAAGAATTTTTCGGTAATATCAAAAATAAAATTACCGGACTCAACAAAAACCAGCGTATCGGAATCATTGCAGGTTGCATAGGCGCAGTCATACTCATAGTCGTCGTAACTCTTTGCGCGACTTTGATAAGGTGCGACGCGGCAGGATTTGGAACTCCGAAGGGATTAAGTTACAGCAACAGCGAAGAAACGTTCACCTGGGAAGCTGTGGACGGCGCGGACGGATATATGGTCAGCGTAAATGAAGCGGACGAGTTTTATATTACTGAAACTTCATTATCAATGAGCGACTCCAGGATAACGGGCAACCTTATCGATAAGGAACTCAACGTGCTTTATGTAAGGGCTGTTACGGTAGACGAGGATGGCAATGTTATAACCAGCTCCGAGAAAGTAAGTTACGAGTTTGACTATGTGGCTCCCGTCTTGAAAGAGTGGAAAGTGACGTTCAATCTCAATTATGACGGCGCTCCGAAAGCGGAGGTGGTTCCCGTTATGAGCGGTGAAAAGGTCGTCAAACCCGAAAATCCTCAGAGAAACGGTTGGAAGTTTGAAGGCTGGTGCCGTGACAAGGAATGTCTCATTTCCGTTAGCTTCAACGCGGCAGGGCAGGGCATTTTTGACGTTACGGGAAACATGACTCTATATGCAAAGTGGTCGGTAGACCAATCTGTAAAAACTACTTCAATCTATTACTACAGTGAAAGCGCAAGCGTAACGGTTAAACCCTACAAAGGCGAAGCCGAACTTTTCAATGGCAAGGGAATTGCGATGACTTCCGTCCCGGGCAAGAATAACTGGTTCAAAGCTGATATTGACGAAACGGCAACGAGCGTAATCTTCACCGACGGTGAAAACGCAAACCAAAGCTTAACCTTCGACAAGACCAAACCTTACTGCAAGGATGGCGCGTGGACGGCAACTATGCCCACCGATACGCCTGTGGTTACCGATGACGTAGTTACTATTACAGTAGGAAGCGGCACTCCTCAACAGCTTAAGGCAAGTGAGGACGTGGACGGCGAATATACTATTACGCTCACTTTAAATGTAGGTGATACGGTAACTATTAAATTCAACGGCGAAACATTATCCACCTACAAGGCAGGTTGCAGTTTCACCGGTACGGCAACTGTTGAAGGCGCGCATACGTTCTATGTAACAAAAACTCAGATTGACGTAGAAGCACCCGAAGCACCCGCTGTAGAATCTACCGTCGTTTTGATTATCAACGGCAATACGGCAACCGCGCAAAAGTTTGTGGTAAATGAAAATGACGACGAAAACATTGAGCAGGAAGTTACCATAACCGTTACTTTAAACAAAGACGACACAGTCGTTATTAAGGACGGTGACTTAGAGTATAAGTATTATGAACCGGATTGCAAATTCAGAGGTAAGGCAACCGTTGACGGCGAATATACTTTCTATGCAAAGTTGTGGAAAGACGGCGGTAATTCCGTTTGGGTAACCGTTCCCGCAGATTTCGTACCGCCCGAAGGCGACAGCAGCGTCGTTTTGATTATCAACGGTGAAACCGATAAAGCAGTTCATTTTGAAACGGCAGCAGCCGACGCTGGTGTTGCGAAGCAGGCACGTTTAGTTATTACTTTGAATAAAGACGACACTGTCGTTATTAAGGACGGCGACGTAGAGTATTCAAACTACGAAAAAGGTTGCCCTTTTAACGGAAAGGCAACCGTTGAAGGTTCATACACATTCTATGCAAAGTTGTGGGAAGACGGCGGTACGTCCGTTTGGGTAACCGTTCCCGAAGGTTTCGAAACGCCGGTTGTCGGTGACAGTAAGGTCGTTTTAATTATCAACGGCACAGCAGATTCGACTGCGTGGAAGGAACATCCTACCGATGAACCGGGCGTCACGGTGCAATATATGGTAACCGTTACTTTGGCAGAGGGCGCTACTGTTGTAATCAAGAACGGCGACAAGGAATTCGAATTCCAAAATAAAGACGAATTCGGCGGTTCCGTAACTCTTGAAGGAGAATATACTTTCTATGCAAAGATTATGACGGACGGCAGGCTTCTCATTTGGACAATAGTTCCTACAGTAGTGCCTACGACTGCTACGACGGTGTACTACTATAACAGTGAAGGATGGGCTAACGTTTATCTGTATTGCTGGAACAATAAGACTGAGGAAAGACCTGAAGACTGGCCCGGTGTAAAAATGACGGCTGTGGGTAACGGTTGGTTCATGTTGGAAATTGAACCCGGTTACGATAAGGTTATATTCAATAAGGGTACTGGTGGCGAAGGTAATCAAACTGGTAATTTAACTCTTGAAGTAACCGACGGTAAAGCATATTACAACTTTAACGGCGTAACGGACGCAAGACCGCAGTAAGTAGCACAGGAGTAAATATGAAGAAAAAAGTATTATCTTTTGTATTGGTTCTCGCCTTTGCTATAATGGTCTTTCCCGCATTCGGCGTTGCCGCGGGTGACGATAACGGCAAAATAATTATCCATTTCTATTCGGCTGATAATCAATACACTTATTCCGACTGGAACGGTCAACCCAACGTCCGCTGGGGTGCATACTACTGGCTAGACGCGGGAAAAATCGTTGAAAGCGGCAATTATGAGAATCCCGAAATTGACGAGGAGTTCTTTCACGAGGACGAAGGCGTTATTAACAACGGCAGAATTTTCCGCATTGATTTGAATGAAAGCGAAACCAACGCCGCCAAACAGGGCAAGAAAATGGGTCTCATTATGGTGCGCTCATACGTAAACGCATCGACAGGCAAGCTTACACCTTATTGGCACGGCAGTGACGGTAAAGATTTGCCCGCGGACAGAAAGATTAACATTAAACTTGACAGCAACAACGAATTTCATCTATGGATTGTTGCTGGCGACAAAAACAACTACGAAACTCTTGAAGATGCCATGATGGTGTTTGAAAAGGTTCAGTCGGCTAATTTCGACACCTTCGACAGTCTTATCGTAAGCACGAGTAAAGCTATCACAAAGGATACTCTCATTCAGCTTTACAAGGACGACGATTTGACGGACGAAGACGACGGCGAATTGATTAAAGACAGTTTGCATGCAAGCGTAGTATCTGAGGACGGCAAAACCGCCACGATTAACGGCTTAAATTTAGAGTCCACATTCGATTGGAACGCCGACTACAAGGTGCTTATCAGTGACGTTACCACAGTAAAAACGAGCTGTACGAAGACTAGATTGTATCTATCTGACAAGTTCGCGCGCGAGTGCGTACCGAATTCGGACGTAGAGCTTGGTGCAATCTATACGCCCGAAAAAACTACTTTCCGCCTGTGGGCGCCCGTCTCCACCAACGTAAAAATTAAATTTTACAGAAACGGCGACGAGCTTGACGACACTATTGCGAGAACGACCGCAACGATGGCTTTGACTGAAAAGGGCGTTTGGGAAGCGGAACTCAAAGGAGACCTGCACGGAATTTATTATACTTACGCCAACTACGTTGAGGGCGCGTGCAACGAAGTTGTAGACGTGTACGCTAAGGCAGCTGGCGTCAACGGTAACAGGGCAATGGTTTGCGATATGGAAGCAACCGCTCCGGACGGCTGGACGGACGACCTTAACGTAGCGCAAAATCTGCGCAGCACAAATTCCAATAAAGCGGTTATTTGGGAAATTCACGTCCGTGACTTCTCTGTTTCCGCAGATAGCGGCATCACTTACAAGGGCAAGTATTTAGCGTTCACCGAGGAAAACACCCACGTAAAGGGCGACGACACGTTAAAGACGGGCATCAGCTATCTTAAAGATTTGGGCATCAACTACGTGCATTTAAACCCCGTGTACGACTTTGAGA
>JAIDRY010000012.1 GCA_029061465.1 Clostridia bacterium | reverse complement strand
AATACTCCTTTTAAAGGATATAGAATTGATTTTTGACATTATATTATCTTATATTCTGGTACTTGTCGGAGCTCTCAACTGGGGGCTTTACGGCATATTCAACTTCAACCTCGTGGGTTGGATTTTCCAAGGCCCGCGCACGGTAGGCTCGATAATAGTCTACGTCTTGGTTTTACTTGCCGCAATCTGGCTTATAATTTCGTCGATAGTTTCCGGCGGTTTCTTGAGACTCGGCGGCAAGCACGATAACGAAAGAGTAGAAAACTAAAAATAAAATCCCGCCCTGCGGCGGGATTTTTTATTTGATTTTTTAATTTGCTATGTTATAATGCTGTTTGAATATACTTAATTCGGAGTTATAAATGAGTAAATGGGTAACTGTTTGGGGCAACGCCGCATCGATTGCGGAGCGCCGCCCCGAAAATTACGCTAAAAATATAACGTTCAGATATCCCGTCGTATGCGCGTTCGGCGGGAACGCCGTAAGGCTTCACTTTTCAAACTTCTGCGGAACGGAGCCAATAACTTTGACGCAGGTTACCGTTGCGCCCGCGCTTTCCGACAGGGAAATAAATTTAAAGGACGCAAGGCTCGTTACCTTTAGCGGCAGTGAAAGCGTAACAATCCCCGCGGGCGAGGAAGTATTTTCCGACGAAATTTCTTTCCGCGTAAAGCCTAACGGCAAGGTCTCCGTAAGCGTGTACTTTGAAGATTTCACGCTTATGCGCACGGCGGTTGTAACCAAGGGGCCGCTATCAAAGGGCTTTTTCTCGGTCGGCAACTGCGCGCTTTCGTCTGTGTTGCCGCTTGAAAAAACGCGCACGACCGATACGTGCTACTTTTTTACGGGGCTGGACGTTCTGACCGACGACGATAAGCGCACGGTGATTTTATACGGCGATTCAATCACCGCGCAGAGCTGGGCGGACTATCTTGCTTTAAAATGTATGGACGACCCCTACAACCAAACGGCGGTGATACGCCGCGCGGCAAGCGGCACGCGCGTTCTGAGGCAGTACGACTGTATTACGTACGAAAGCTACGGACTAAGCGGTAAAAATCGCTTCGAGCGGGAAATTTCAACCGTGAGCGGTGCGGATACCGTAATTATCCAACAGGGCATAAACGATATTATCCACCCCGTGGGTACGGACGTAAACCCTTTCCGCCCTATGTCGGATTTGCCTACGGTGGAAGAGCTTACAGACGGAATTAAATATTACATAGACATAGCCGAAAAGCACGGCTTAAAGGTATATCTCGGCACGCTTCTGCCCATATACGGTTGGAGAACCTACGCGCCCTTCCGCGAGGAAATGCGGGTAGCGTTCAATAAATGGGTAAGGGAGCAGAGCGGCTTAGAGGTCATAGACTTCGATAAAGCCGTATGCGATAAACGCAATCCCGCCGCGTTTGCGGAAGGGTTCGACAGCGGAGACCACCTTCACCCCAGCGAAGATGCGTACAGGGTAATGGCGGAGGAAGCTTTCAAAAAAATTATAAATTGACGGAGGAATTATGCAGGATTTATATTATCCTTCCAAGGACGGAAAAAATACCATACACGCCTGCCTTTGGGAACCGCAGGGCGAGGCTAAGGGCGTGGTGCAACTCATCCACGGTATGAGCGAGTACGCCGAGCGCTACGCACCATTTGCCGAATTTTTAAATAAAAACGGCTTTATCGTGTGCGCGGACGACCATTTGGGACACGGCAAATCGGTAAAGAGCAGTGAAGATTTGGGTTATTTCAACGATGCGAAAGATTATTCGATAGTGGTCGAGGATATCCACGAGCTTAAAATTCAGGTACAAAAACAGACGGGTGAACTTCCCTGGTTTGTCTTAGGGCACAGTATGGGCTCGTTCTTCTGCCGTAAATATATCTCGCTGTACGGAACGGAGTTCAAGGGCGCGGTAATAATGGGCAGCGGCTTCAAGGGCAAGGCTACCTTGAACACGGCGCTGTTCTTCGTCAAATTAAACGCGCTTTTCTGCGGCTGGAGAAACAGAAGCAAGACGATAAAAAAGCTTGCGTTCGGCTCGTACAATAAAAAATTCAAGCCCGCGCGCACTGACAACGACTGGCTTTCCAAAGCGCCCGAAAACGTTGACAATTACGAAGCGGACGAGCTGTGCGGCTTTGATTTCACCAACAACGGCTATTATATTCTGTTTTCTATAATTAAACAGGCTTGCTCGAAAAAGGTCATTAAAAAAATCCCCAAGGATTTATCAGTGTACTTCGTTGCGGGTGAAAAGGACCCCGTGGGCGACTACGGCAAGGGCGTTATCAAAGCAGTAAACAAATTCCATAGGGCGGGCATAAAGGACGTTTCCGTAACGCTGTACGATGATTGCCGCCACGAAATCTTAAACGACGTGTGCAAAGAGCAGGTGCAAGCCGACGTTCTCGCCTTTTTCGAAGGTGTCTTAGATGGTAGAGAGATTTAATATAACTATTCCGTCGCTGACGGGCGACAAGGAAAGAAGGGCTTTCGTATATCTTCCCGACGATTTGGAGGAGGACGAGCGTTGCCCCGTAATGTATATGTTCGACGGACACAACCTGTTCGACGACAGCGAGGCGACTTTCGGCAAGTGCTGGGGGCTTGAAGATTTCCTTGACGATAACGGCATAAAGGTAATTATCGCCGCGGTCGAGTGCAATCACGATGGCGACAAAAGACTTGAAGAATACACGCCCGTCGGTTTTGAATACCGCGGTAAGAAATATAAGGCAAAGGGCGCAAAATATATGAACTGGCTCGTCAAAGAGTTCAAGCCATTTATAGACGAAAATTACCCTACCCTGCCAGACAGACATAATACCGCGATAGGCGGCAGTTCTATGGGCGGACTTATGACTTTGTTCGCGCTGTCCAAATATAACAGATATTTTTCGCGCGGGGCGGCGCTTTCGCCCAGCCTTTGGG
>JAIDRY010000119.1 GCA_029061465.1 Clostridia bacterium | reverse complement strand
CAGTAATGCCCGCGCTCGCCGCCGCAAGACTGCCCGTTATCGCGTAGTAAAATCCGCGTTCCGCGCCCTTGATTGCGCCGTTGGCAAGCAGATACCCGAACCCCGAAATGGGTACGGTTGCGCCCGCGCCCGCAAACTCGACGAGCGGCTGATATACTCCTATTGCCGTAAGCACCACGCCCGCAAGCATAAAGAATACGAGTATTTTGCCCGCCTTCAATTCGGTGAAATTTATTACAATCTGCGCAATTACGCATATCAAGCCGCCCACCACGAACGCCTTTACAAACGCCAAAACTATATTTAAAACTTCCATTCCCATATCAATAGACCCCTATATATGCCCCAATTAACGGCGTGTCGCCGCTGCCAAGTCCTTTTATTGCTTACGCGTTAAACCAGCCAAATATCAGCAAAGCGATATTACAGCTCCAACTGTACCGCGTGCGAAATGCACGGTATAGACTCGCCCTGTCCCGACGAAACGGTCGATAATAGCGCGCCCGTTGCGGCAAACAGTACGCGCTTGTACTGACCCGCGCGCATCTTTGTAAGGATATAAGAACTGAGTACTACCGCACTGCAACCCGCGCCGCTTCCGCCCTGAAATTCGTCCTCGATTACGTTGTAAACAATCTCGCCGCAATCGACGTGTTTTTCGGAAATATCAAACCCCTTTTCCCACGTCAAGTCCTTTAAAATTCTCGAACCGAGCGCGCCGAGGTCGCCCGATATAATAATGTCGTAATCGTCGGGCGTAGTTTCAGTATCGCGGAAATGTCTTATCAAAGTATCCGCGCACGCGGGCGCCATAGCCGCGCCCATATTGTTGACGTCGGTTACGCCGTAATCGACCACCTTGCCCATTGTGCCGTTGACGATTTTTATCCCCTCGCCCTCGTGAGCGATAACGCACGCGCCCGCGCCCGTTACCGTCCACTGCGACTGCGGCGGGCGGGTCGTACCCTGCTCCAAGGGATAGCGGTACTGTCTTTCTGCAGCAGCAAAATGGCTACCGGTTGCCGCGACCACGCGGTTGACATAACCGGCGTTTACTAGCATTGCGCCCAAAAGCAAGCTTTCACTCATCGTAGAACAAGCCGAATACAGACCGAGGAAAGGGAAGTTGAAGTCTCTTGCCGCAAAGCTTGCGGAAATAATTTGGTTCAATAAATCGCCCGAAAAGAGAACGTCAATATCCTTTTCGGAATATCCGCCCTTTTGGATTGCAAGCGAAATTGCGGTTGAAAGCATTTTGCACTCTGCCTTTTCAAAAGTGCTTTCTTCGTACATATCGTCATCCAAGGTTATATCGGCGAATTTACCTAAAACCCCTTCCTTTTCCTTTGAACCGCACACGGCGGCAAAAGAAGTGATACAAGGTGAAGTATTAAAAAAAACGGTGTTGCCTTTCTTCATATTTTACCACAAAAATTTTTTTAAAAATGCCGTTAGTTGCGGCAT
>JAIDRY010000118.1 GCA_029061465.1 Clostridia bacterium | reverse complement strand
AAAGTATTCCGCGCAGTTCGGTTGCAACTTCGAGCAGAAGTATGCGGAACAGCTTAAAACCGTAAAGGAATATATTGTAAAGGACGGAGGCAGGCTTCGTATTAAGGACGAATACCTCTTTGTGCAGAACAGCGTTATAGTGGAATTTTTAGGGTAAAATGTATAATTACAGACAAGCTGAAATTTCTGAATTGAACGAAATAATGAATATTTACGTTGCCGCGCAAAAGTTTATGGAACAAAACGGCAACCCGCAGTGGCCCGCAGGCTTTCCCGGCAGGCGCGACGTTACGGGCGGAATACTCGGAGGCATACTTTACGCTGTGGAGCGCGAGGGTAAGATAGCGGCGGTATTTTCCGCAGTCAATTACGACAGCGACTATGACGGCATTGTCGGAAGCTGGCTCACTTCGGGCAATTATCTTGCCGTGCACCGCGTAGCCGTCTCGGAGGAGTTCCGCGGCAAGGGCGCGGCTAAATATATCGTGGACGAAGCCGCGGTGGATTTGGCTAAAAAACGCGGACGCGGCAGTATCAGAATGGACACTCACGAAAAGAATGCAAGTATGCGCGGACTTTTATCGGACAGAGGTTTTACCGAGTGCGGAACGATAGAGCTTATCCGCGACGGCTCAATCCGCATAGCTTTTGAAAAGAAAATAAAATAGATATAAACACCGCCGAACGCAGGCAAGCGTTCGGCGGTTTATCGTTATATTCAATAATTTACGGCGCGGGTAAAAATCACACTTTTTACCCACGCACTCAATTTGCGCATACCTGCGGCTGACCGAGGTGAATGCCCGCAATTATATATTGGTGTGCTCTTAATATTGCGGGCAGATGGCGAGGAGCCCTCAAAATCACGGAATTTCGTAGGCGCAGAATAGCCGAGAAATTCGTGAGAAGATTATAAATCAATCTCTTTCGTAGTTATAACTTTTCCCCTTTCGCCGTCAATTAAAAATGCGGAAATGTGCTTATCTTTATTGCAGACGCCCACGTAATAATAACAGCCCTCGTCGTGCAGAAGTCTTACGTAAATTTCCCCGTCGAAAAGTCCGTTTTGCGTCATACTTTCAAAAAGCTGCGGATTATTTTCCACGGCGCACAGTACGGCTTGCTCGCAGGTCAAAACGCCGTCGTACTTAACCGTCAGCGCGGAATACGTCTTGCTTTCGCCGTCGCACGTGAGCTTTACGTCAACACTGTTCTGCGTAAACGGCTCGGCGGTAAAGCTTAAATAAAAATCGCCCTGCACGGAGCGGTAGTTCATATCTCCGCCGTGTCCTAACAGTTCAACCTCGACCTCGCGCGGGTTTTTGGGCAGGGTTACGAATATTTCCACAACTGGGCAGACGTCGCCTTTAATGCCGTCGGCGTTGTAGGGCTGCTCCTTTTCGCAACAGTACACGGTAACCGTTGTGTCGTCGTCGGCGTAGATATAAATTTCGCAGCGCTTTTCCGAAACGTAGTCAAGATAATTCACCTGCTTTGCACAGCCCGATAAAGTAAATAAAAGCGCAACAAGCGCAAGAGTGGCAACGATAAATTTTTTCATATACCGTAATATATATTTCAAGCCGCTAAATAATGACCGTTTTGGTTGCTTTTTTAATCGCGTTATGATAAAATTAAAAAAATCGACAAGTATAGCGTTTTGTTTGAAATTCAGATGGGTTTTTTATGTATAAATTAATAGGAAAAACCGCGCTTAAAGTATTGCTTGCGGCGTTAATAGTTTTAATAGTCGCGTTCGGGATATTGAGCCTTGGCTATCCTGCGGGGCTGGCAAGCTTTTTCGAAAAGAGCGGTAATTACTCGTTTGCTTCGGGTTATGCGTCGTTAAATTACAAATATACGGGCAAGATTGAAGATTTGGAAAGATGTTTTAACGACTACGTAATGTCGGGCAACGACGAAAATACGGTATATTACGGCGAAAAGCTTGTAAACGCCAACAATCAGGGCTTTGCCACTCTGTGCAAACAGCGCGACGAAGAGTTGGGCATAAATTACAGGCATATGGTTTACGGCACTATCGCGTGCGCCAAGTACAGACAGTCCGACAAGGCCGGCGCGGTAAATTCCGCAAAGGAAGCGTTTATTGAGGGCGAAGGGTTCCCCGCCGCAAACGCGCTTGTTAAGCTTATTCTCGCCGCCGAAAAGGACACGGTTTTTCTCGAAGAAAAGATAATGCCCGCTATGCAGGAAATAACCCCGCTCGACAGCCAGAAAGAGTATTACGACAGAGTAGTTGCAATAATAGAGGGTTTGCTCTCTTAAACCGTTTTCCAAGTTTTAATATCTTAAAAGGAACAGTATATGAGTAAAATCGTAAAAGAGGCTTTGACTTTTGACGACGTTTTGTTAATTCCCGCGGCGTCCGATGTGTTGCCCGCAACCGTTGATTTGCGTACAAAGCTCTGCGACGGGATAGACCTTAATATCCCCCTTGTCAGCGCGGCAATGGACACGGTAACGGAAAGCAAGCTTGCAATAGCTATTGCCCGTGAAGGCGGTCTGGGTATTATACATAAAAATATGTCTATCGAGGAGCAGGCGGCTCAGGTAGACAAAGTAAAGCGCAGCGAGCACGGAGTTATTACCGACCCGTTTTATTTAAGCCCCGAAGAACCCGTTTCGGCGGCGTGCGATTTAATGGCGAAGTATAAGATAAGCGGCGTGCCCATTACGCGCGGCGGCAAGCTTGTGGGAATACTCACCAACCGCGATTTAAGATTTGAAACAAACTTCTCCCAGCCCATAGCAAACGTAATGACGAAGGACAACCTCGTTACCGCGCCCGAAGGCACTTCGCTTGCCGAGGCGCAGAAAATACTGGGAAAACACAGGATAGAAAAGCTCCCCATAGTCGATAAAAACGGCTATTTAAAGGGACTTATTACTATAAAGGATATTGAAAAATCGATACAGTATCCCAACAGCGCAAGGGATAAAAACGGCAGACTTCTCGCCGGCGCCGCAATAGGCGGCTCTCCCGACGTGTTGGAGCGCGTTGCCGCCCTTATAAAGGCTAAGGTCGATATAGTCGTTCTCGACTCGGCGCACGGCCACTCCAAGGGCATAATAAAAGCGGTTGAAAAAGTTAAAAACGCATATCCCGATTTGCCCCTTGTTGCGGGCAACGTAGTTACGGCAAGCGCAACGCACGATTTGATTAGCGCGGGCGCGGACGTCGTTAAAGTGGGCGTCGGCCCCGGCTCTATCTGCACCACGCGTATCGTCGCGGGCATAGGTATGCCCCAGCTCACGGCGGTTATGGACTGCGCGGAGGAGGCGGAAAAACTCGGCAAGCGCGTTATAGCTGACGGCGGTATTAAGTATTCGGGCGACATAGTTAAGGCAATCGCCGCAGGCGGCAGTGCGGTTATGATAGGCTCGCTGTTTGCGGGCACTGCGGAGTCCCCCGGCGAGCTTGAAATTTATCAGGGCAGAAGCTTTAAAACCTACCGCGGTATGGGTTCGCTCCCCGCAATGGCGAAGGGCGGCAAGGACAGATATTTCCAGGCGGACGCAAAGAAGTTTGTACCCGAAGGCGTGGAGGGACGCGTTC
This sequence comes from Clostridia bacterium, assembly GCA_029061465.1. Taxonomy (GTDB): domain Bacteria; phylum Bacillota; class Clostridia; order Christensenellales; family Borkfalkiaceae; genus Coproplasma. The sequence continues at coordinate 1,037 of JAIDRY010000118.1, read as the reverse complement.
CCTACCGCGGCGTATTGTCGGAAATCGTGTTCCAGCTTATGGGCGGTTTGCGCGCGGGTATGGGCTACACGGGCTGCGGCACTATCGATGAGTTGAGAAAGAACGGCAAGTTCGTCAAGATGACAGCCGCTTCTTTGGTAGAGTCGCACCCACACGACATTGCAATAACCAAGGAAGCGCCTAACTACTCCCCAAAAAACTAAAAGATTAAACCGCATTTAAGCTCAGCTTTTCTGCGGTTTTCCTTTTATCCGAAAAATACAAGGAGAAAATATGGAACATCAGAAAATACTCGTAATAGATTTCGGCGGTCAGTATAACCAGCTTATCGCCCGCCGCGTAAGAGAGCATAAAATTTATTGCGAGGTAAAATCTTATAAGACGCCGATTGAAGAAATCCGCGAAATTAATCCCAAGGGAATAATTTTTACGGGCGGGCCTAATTCCGTTTATCTTGACGATTCCCCCAGAATGGATAAAGAAATTTTCGAGCTTGGTATTCCCATTCTCGGAATTTGCTACGGCGCACAGTTTATGGTTTACGGACTGGGCGGAAAAATAGAGCAAGCCAACGAAACCGCGGCAGCCGAGTTCGGAAGAACGGACTGCGCGTTCGACACCAAGTCGCTTATTTTCAAGGGGCTTAGAAAGAAGTCGGTGGTGTGGATGAGCCATAACGACCACATAGCAACTCTCCCGTCGGGCTTCCGCGCGGTTTGCCACAGCGCAAAGTGTCCTTACGGCGCAATCGAAAACGCGGAGAAAAAGTTTTACGGAACACAGTTCCACCCCGAAGTCAACCACACGGAGCAGGGCTTCGATATGCTGGGCAATTTCCTCTATAAGGTTTGCGGCTGTAAGGGCGACTGGACTATGGAGGAGTATGCCCAGACGGCTGTCAGCGAAATACGCGAAAAGGTGGGCGGCGGCAAAGCTTTGCTTGCTCTTTCGGGTGGAGTTGACAGCTCGGTTGCGTGTAAGCTGCTTGCAAAAGCTATAGGCAGCCAGCTTACCTGCATATTCGTTGACCACGGTCT
>JAIDRY010000117.1 GCA_029061465.1 Clostridia bacterium | reverse complement strand
ATCTTGCCCGCGTCCTTGGTTGCCTGTCTCTGGCTGTCGTTGAAGTATGCGGGGCAGGTGATAACCGCGTCGGTTACCTTTCCGCCGAGATAGCTTTCGGCGTCGGCTTTGAGCTTTGACAAAATCATAGCGGAAATTTCCTGAGGGGAATAGCCGTTATCGATATTTACTTTATAAGCCTCGCCCATATGGCGCTTGATTGAAATGACAGTTTTGTCGGGCGAAGCAACCGCAAGACGCTTTGCCGCCTGTCCAACTATTCTGCTGCCGTCGGCCTTGAAGGATACGACCGAGGGCGTTGTTCTGTTGCCTTCGCTGTTGGCGATAACGACAGGCTCGCCGCCTTCCATAACCGCCACGCACGAGTTAGTAGTTCCTAAATCTATACCTATTACTTTTCCCATAACTTAATACCTCTTGAATTTATATTGTAACCGCTACCTGAGCGTAACGGATAACTTTATCTCCGCTCTTGTAGCCTTTTTTCAGAATTTGTTTTACCGTGTTCGGCTCTTCTCCCTCCTCGCAGGGGAAGTCGAGCACCGCTTCCATTACGCTTTCGTCAAACTTGTCGCCGACGCTTATGGGGATTTCCTCCACGCCGAACGAGGACAAAATTGTAAGAAAGCTTTTAATTACCTTGTCTATGCCCGAGCGCGTCTTTTCGTCCGACGCCGAGTCGAGCGCATAGCCGAAGTTATCTGCAACCGGTAAAAGCTTTAAAAGCGTTTCCGCCGAGCCGTTTGCATAAGCCTGCGAAACCGCGGTCTGGTTGCGTTTTCTGTAATTGTCGTATTCTGCGGAAACCGAGTACCACTTGCGCTTGTAATCTTCCGCAAGCGCCTGCGCCTTTTCAAGTTCGGACTTATCGAGCTCTGCCGCCGTTTCCTCTACTTTTACTTCGGGCTCGGTCTGCTCTTCGTTTATCTCTTTTTTCTTTGACATTTTTTATCTCGCTTATTGTTTACACTTATAATATAAAACTTTCCGCGCGCTCTTAAACAAAAAAGTTACATATTTTTTGACGGAATTTTTCCGTTGACAATTTCAAACCCTTATTATAGAATAAAAGTATGCAATCGTTAAGAGAAATTTATAAAATCGGCAGAGGCCCGTCAAGCTCCCACACGATGGGACCGGAAAGGGCGATAAAGATTATACGCGAGCTGTTCCCCGAAGCGGACGAGTTTAAAGTTACCCTTTACGGCTCGCTTGCGCTCACGGGCGACGGACACGGCACGGACAAGGTAATTATCCGCACGGCGGCGCCCGTAAAGTGCACCGTCGTTCACGACGAAAAAACGCCCTGCCCCGTTCACCCCAACACTATGGACGTCGAAGTTTTTTCAAAGGGTAAGGCAGTTGCAAAGCGCACAATTTACAGCGTGGGCGGCGGCTCGGTTGTGTTCGAGGGTGAACCGCCCGAGAAATACGAAAAGTTTGCGGCGGACGGGATTTATCCTCTCAACTCCTTTTCCGAGATTGCCGAGTTTTGCCGCACGAACGATTTAAGGTTATGGCAATACGTCGAGCTTATCGAGGGCGAGCAGATATTTTCATTCCTCTATGACGTTTGGGAAAGAATGAAACAGACCATTCACGAGGGCTTAACGACGGACGGAATACTACCCGGTATTCTCGGAACGCACCGCCGAGCGCAAAAGCTTTACAGCCAGCGCCACATTGACGAATCGGCGCAGACGCGTGAAAACAGGCTGGTTTGCTCGTATGCATTTGCAACCGGCGAACAGAACGCCGCGGGCGAGATTATTGTAACCGCCCCCACCTGCGGCGCGTGCGGAGTAGTTCCCGCCGTGTTGAAGTATATGCAGGACGAAAAAAAGTTTACCGACAAGCAGATAGTTCACGCTTTGGCGACGGGCGGGCTTATCGGAAACCTTATAAAGAAAAATGCCTCGATAAGCGGCGCCGAGTGCGGTTGTCAGGCGGAAATAGGTTCGGCTTGTTCTATGGCGGCGGCGGCTCTTGCCGAGCTGTTTGAAATGGGACTTGACCAGATAGAGTATGCGGCGGAAGTTGCTATGGAGCACCATTTGGGGCTTACATGCGACCCCATTGCGGGACTTGTTCAGATACCCTGCATTGAGAGAAACGCGGTTGCGGCAATGCGCGCAATCAACGCGCTTTCACTTGCAAACTTCCTTGCCGACAGCAGAAAGATTAGCTTTGACATAATAGTCAAAACTATGTACAACACCGGGCGCGACCTCCTCAACAGCTATCGCGAAACCTCGTCGGGCGGCCTTGCAAAGTATTACGAAATTAAAAAAGATTAAAAATAATTTAAAATACCCGAGCCTTTTTGAAAAAGGCTCGGATATTTTTCTATATGAAACTAACGAAACAAAATTCAGTCAATGCGTTGACAATAAATCATAAATAGGCTAAAATGATAACTGCGATACAGTTTAATAATTTTCGGATAGCTCACTTTTTTCGTGGGTGTATTTTCGTTCACTTTACATAATTCCGGTAGGAGTGCTTCTTCTCAGAATTACAAATAAAAGTGAACTAAGTTCTGCTATCCTGTAATTAAACTGTGTCGCAACAAGCGAGAAGTTGGCATTTTCTATATGTCGCTTCTTGTTTTGAAGCGGCATTATTTTTTACAGGAGATTTTTTATGAAAAGAAAACTACTTCTACTTTTAACTATCTGTTTGGCTGTGGTCTGTTCCGTATGCGCGTTTGTCGGCTGTTCAGCAGGTGCGGCGGGAACAAACGGTCAAGACGGCAAAAGCGCCTATGAAATATGGCTCGACACCGGACATAGCGGCAGTCAAGCCGACTTTCTTGAATGGCTTAAAGGTAAGGACGGAACTGACGGTACCGACGGCACGAATGGCACCGACGGTTCAAACGGTACAGACGGCATTGACGGTAAAAGCGCTTACGAGATTTGGCTCGACAACGGACACACAGGCAGTCAGACCGACTTCCTTGAATGTCTTAAAGGCAAGGACTGAGCTGAAGGAAACGACGGCACGAACGGCAAAGACGGCACCAACGGTTCAAACG
>JAIDRY010000116.1 GCA_029061465.1 Clostridia bacterium | reverse complement strand
ACTTATCATTGCCCCCGTATGTGCGGCAAGCGCGATAACCTATATTTTAGGCGGACACTTCTCGGCGGAGATAGCAATCCCCGCGGCAATAGGCTCGGTCGGGGGCGGGCTTTTAGGCGCGCTCGCCTTAAATAAATTCCCCGTTGCGGTGGTCAACGCGGTGTTTATCGGCGTTATGCTCGTCGCAGGGATAAGGATGATAATATGAGCTTTATTTTATATCTTGCCGCCGGCTTTCTGTCCGGTTTTTTAGGCGGTATGGGAATGGGCGGCGGCACTATCTTAATCCCTACGCTTACAATTTTTCTCGGCGTCGGGCAGCACGCGGCGCAGGCAACCAACCTTGTTGCGTTTCTTCCTATGTCTGCTTTCTCGTTAAAGGTGCATAAAGACAAAGGGCTTTTGCGTACGGACGGAATACTCTGGGTTATAATTCCCGCGCTTGTAACCTCGGTACTAAGCGGACTTTTGGCTTCCGTTTTGCCTGCGGAAATATTGAGAAAGATGTTCGGCGCATTTTTAATTTTGCTCGCCGTAAAAGGAATACTCTCCTTAAAATTTACCGTAAAAGAAAAATAACCGCCGCTTAAAGCGGCGGTTAAAATTATTTGCTTCTTTTTGCGAAAAGTCTTTTGAAGGGGTGCATCGTGAACATTTCCATACAGTACAGCGTTCCCGCGGTAAACGCAACAATAAGCGGTCCGCAGATAAGAATTTGCCATACGGGCGCAAGGTATCTTGCGATAATTCCGTTCAACAGCCACCCGAAAAGGCAGGCGGCGGCTATGACCAAAAGCGCGTGTATAAGGTACTTCATATATCTCAGCTTCGGGCACTTTTTGGCGAGCAATCTCAAATTGAGGACGGTACATATAATCTGACTTAAAGATATTCCCAAAATATAGGCGTACACGTCGAGATATTTCGTGAGGAATATCAGGCAGAACAGCATCACCGCCGCACCAATAAAGAAGTAGAGCATAGTGCGCTTTTCGCAGTTCATTGAGTTTAATACGGTGTTGGTAATCATTGCAATGCACGTGGGCAAAACCATAAACGAGCTTAAAGTTACTATTTTTCCGCACAGCTCGCTGTCGTATAGGAATTTACTCAACGCTCCGCCGAGTACGAAAAGCAGGGGCACTAATATAGCGGCTATAAATATAGCGGCTTTAACCGTCTTTTCAACGTCGTAACGCACGGCTTCTTCGCGCTTTTTGTAGTAATTTTCGCTCAGCTCGGGCGCAACCACTACGGCAATCGAGCCTATCAGCGCATTAGGCGCATAGATGAGCGGTACCGCCATACCGAGCACTACGCCATAAAGCGCAATTGCGTCGGAGTTCGAATAGCCGCATGCGCTCACTAAAAGCGCGGGCAAAATTACGGCAACCGCGGAGTTTATTAAAGAAGTGGAGGTGCGCATAGCCGTAATGGGCGTTGCCGAGGATATGAGAGGTTTAAGCTGGGGTTTGGGGTTAACCAGTCTTCCGCCCTTTCTGAAGTACCAGAAAAGGGAAACGACAAAGGAAAATACGTATGAAATGAGCACTGCAATAATTGCGTTGCGCGCGCCTATTACGGGGTCTGAAATTCCGAACACGAGCCACACGCCGCAAATTACCATTATTGCGTCCTCTAAAAGCTCAATTACGGAGTAGGGTAAAAACTGCTTGTTTCCCCAGAACGAGCCGCGTATTACCGCATAGACGGAAGTGAGGATAAGCCCGGGCAAAAGTATTATGAAAATTTCCGTACAGCGTTCGTCGGAAAAGAGGAAGCCGAAAGCGTTTCTTCCGAAGAAGAGAATAATTGCGGCGGGCACGGTAATAAACAGGGTGCTTATAATTCCCGCCGTAACTGCGGAGTGCTTTCCGCGTATATCGTTCGCCGCGCCGCTCTTTGCCATAAGGCGCGAAACGGTTATGGGCACGCCGCTTGAAGCCGCCGTTAAAAATACCGCGAATACGGTAAGGCAAATCTGATAAATTCCAAGCCCTTCCGCGCCGATTATGCGCGTTAAAATAATTCTGTAAACAAAGCTCAGGCACTTTTCAACCGTTGAAAATATCGTAACCTGCGCCGCCGATTTGTAAATATTATTCTTCATCAACAATATTTTACAAAATCCGCAGTCCGAATATGAACAATTTGAATTTATTTTGCGTATGATATAGAAATGTTTACGCTCGCAACGGATAACGGAAAATTTTTGCGGGTCAGGCGCGGCGCTTCCCAGAGCGAAGTCGAGGCACAGCTTTTAAGACCGGTATACAACGTTTTTGCAGGCGCGATAGTGGAGAGGGGTGAAAAGCTGTTCGTATACACGGCGAAGCCGCTTGAAAATTACAAAACTATCGCAAAAAAATTCGGCGCCTCGGAAGAGGAATTAAAAGCCGTCAATTTCTCCCGCCCCGTGTATCCCACGTGCAAAATTTACGTGCCGTGCAAAAATGCGGGCGGCGGCATATAATATATTATCAAAGCCTATTTTACGGAGGTTATAATGTCATTTTTTTCCAATTTTCAATCGGACAAATGCCCCGGCACGATAAACGGTAATCCGCTCAACGGAATGAGTGAAAAGGTTTGTATTCAGGCGCAGAAAATTTTTGACGCCTGCATTAAACAGTTCCAGCTCGAAAACTACGCCCTCACCTTAACCGACGCAGTTCCGGCAGAGCCTACATATCCCCTGACTTTTATAAGCGCAAGGTCAACCTCGTCTACGGGTGATATCACCGCTATCAATATCGAGCGTCTGCCCGACAAACCCAACTGCGCAAGAGTGCAGGCAACAATCGGTATTCCCGTTGAAGTTTTGTACACCGATGCAAACGGAGTGGAAGGGGTTGCGCGGTCCGTTATCAGCGTAACGGAAGACGTGCTCTTATTCGTTCCCGCTCCTTCGATTATGCCTTACAGGGCGACTTCGGAAGTATCCGCGGTTTGCGCCGAGGGCAGATTTGCGGACGGAACTTTCTACGTAAACGCTTGCATTACTGTAATTTTAAAGATTGCTATCGACGTGGAAATTCTCGTTCCCAGCTACGGCTACTGCGCTATCCCGCCCGCTCAGGACTACTCGCAGGAGGTGTGCTCGGGCTTCTTCGAGCTTCCGCTGTACCCGCAGGGCAAATCCTGTTGCAACAAATAAATAATCAGTTTTACCCCTCATTCCCTGCAAAAACTGCGGGGAATGATTATTTTTACCCCGTTTTAGTAGTACTATGCCACACATAATCGGCTAATTTACTAAAAAATGCTTTAAAAACTCGTAAAAACGTGGTAAAATTGAAAATATGAAAATATTTTCGATTAGCGATTTACACCTTTCGGGGAAAGCCGACAAGCCTATGGACGTTTTCGGCGCGGGGTGGACTAATCATTTTGAAAAAATAAAAGCCGACTGGAAAGCCAAGGTCTCCGCAGACGACATCGTGCTTATCGCAGGCGACGTAAGCTGGGGCACGGTTCTGGAGGAGGGGCTTTACGATTTGCAATCGCTTAAAGAGCTTCCAGGCAAAAAGGTATTTATACGCGGCAATCACGACTACTGGTGGAACGGTATAACCAAGCTTCGCCGCGCCGCTCCCGACGAAAGCTTTTACTTTTTGCAGAACGACTGCGTTAAATTCGGTAATATTATTATCTGCGGCTCGCGCGGCTGGACCTGCCCCGGAAGCGCTGATTTTACCGAGGACGACACGCGGCTTTACAAGCGTGAAGCCGAAAGGTTTAAGCTGTGCTTTGCCGCCGTCAACAAGGTCAGGGAGGAGGGCGACACGGTTCTTGTAATGATACATTATCCGCCCTTTTCGCAAAAATCCCCCTCGACGGACTTCACCGCGCTCTTTGAAAACGAGCGGGTGGACAAGGTTATTTTCGGGCACCTGCACGGCGAAGCGCATTTCCCTTTCCGTACCGTAAAAAACGGTATAGAGTACATTCTCACCTCGTGCGATAAGGTCGGGTTCACCTTACAAAGAATTTTATAAATTTTACCTTTGTGCGCTTTACTTTATAAAATAATTGTGTTATACTTTTTCAAACCACAGCGGGACTGAAAAAATGTTTTCCAACTTTTTAATTAAAAAGATGCAATCGGCGGAAGTGCGCTATTAATTTTTAAAATAGCGCCCTTGCCGCTTTTTTTCTATCAAAAATACAAGGCGGTCTGAATATGCTGAAAAACAAAGACCTTTTGGGGTTAAAGGACTGCACCGCGGAAGAAATCTACGAAATATTGGATACCGCGGAGCAAATGAAAAAACTTTTAAATTCCGACTGTAAGCAGTCTGATATGCTTCGGGGAAAGGCGCTGGTTACGCTCTTTTACGAGAACAGCACGCGCACGCGCTCGTCCTTCGAGCTTGCCGCAAAATACCTCGGCGCAAGCGAGGTAAATATTTCGGTTGCCACAAGCTCGGTTCAAAAGGGTGAAACGCTCATAGACACGGGCGAAACGCTTGACGCTATGAACGTCGACTATATCGTAATCCGCCACCCCATGGCGGGTGCGCCAAAGCTTCTTTCAGAGCACGTAAAGGCAAGCGTATTAAACGGAGGCGACGGTATGCACGAGCACCCCACACAGGCGCTACTCGATATGTTCACAGTGCGCGAGAAGTACGGCAAAATCGAGGGCTTGAAAATAGCAATCCTCGGCGACATAAAGCACAGCCGCGTTGCAATGAGCAACCTTTTCGGACTTAAAAAGCTGGGTGCGGAGGTATATATGTACGCCCCCGCAACTATGATGCCGAAGGATATAGACAAGCTCGGCGCGCATATAGCAAAATCCCGCGAGGAAGCCGTAGAGGGCGCCGACGCCGTTATGGGACTTAGAATTCAGCTCGAACGCCAGCACGGCGGTTTGTTCCCTTCGCTTTCGGAGTACGCAAAATATTACGGAGTGAACGACGCGGTATTAAAATACGCAAAGAAGGACGCGATTGTCCTGCACCCCGGTCCCGTAAACAGAGGAGTGGAGCTTACGCCGCAGGTAATCGACGGAGAAAAGAGCCTCATTTTGGAACAGGTCAAAAACGGTGTTGCCGTAAGAATGGCGCTTTTAAAGCTTTTGGGTGAATACAGGGAGGCGCACTTATGAAATTACTTATAAAAAACGGCGTTATCGTAACGCCGAACGGCGAAAAGAAAAGCGACTTATTAATCGAAAACGATAAAATTTCACGCATAGCGCCCGCTATCGACGAAAAGTGCAAGACGGTAGACGCAAGCGGCAAACACGTTTTGGCGGGTTTAATCGATATGCACGTGCACTTGCGCGAACCGGGGTTCGAGGGCAAGGAAGATATCGAAAGCGGCTGCAAGGCGGCTGTAAAAGGCGGAGTTACGCAGGTTTGCTGTATGCCGAATACAAACCCCGTAAACGACAACGCGGTAGTAACCACCTATATCAAGCACCGCGCAAACGAAGTAAACTTGTGCAAGGTAAACCCTGTCGGCTGTATAACAAAGGGGCAGGAGGGTGAAAGCCTTTCTGATATAGGCAAAATGAAGTCCGCGGGTATCGTCGCAATTTCCGACGACGGAAAGTCGGTAGACAATTCCCTTATAATGCGGCTTGCTATGGAGTACGCAAACGGTTTTAACTTAAAATGCCTTTGCCATTGCGAGGATAAAAAATTAGTTGACGGCGGCGTGGTAAACGAGGGCTATAATTCAACTTTAGCTGGGCTTAAAGGCTCGCCCCGCGCCGCGGAAGATATTATGATAGCCCGCGATATAGCCCTTTCGGAAAGTCTCGATATACCAGTGCATATCTGCCACGTTTCAACTTACAGCGGAGTTGAACTCATAAGAAACGCAAAGAAACGCGGCGTTAAAGTTACTGCGGAAACGTGCCCGCACTACTTCATATTGACGGACGATATAATCACTTCCTACGACACGAACACAAAAGTAAATCCCCCCGTCCGTGAGGACAGGGACAGGCAGGCAATAATTGCGGGGCTTAAAGACGGCACGCTCGATTGCATAGTTACCGACCACGCGCCCCACTCACAAAAGGACAAGCAGGTTGAATACAACCTTGCAGCATTCGGCATAAGCGGAATAGAAACGAGCTTTGCTCTAAGCTATACTTACCTTGTAAAAACCGGAATAATGAGCTTGCAAGAGTTATCAAAGAAAATGAGCAAGAACCCCGCAAATATTTTGTCGCTTGACGGCGGCGAGATAAAAGAGGGCGCGGTTGCGGATATAACAATCGTCGATTTAAACAAAAAGTACACGATTGACGGCAACAAGTTTGTTTCAAAGGGCAAAAATACGCCTTTCAACGGCTACGAGGTGTTCGGCGAAGTAAATTATACGATAGTGGACGGCGAGATAAAATACGCTGACGGAGGGAAATAAAATGGTTGATAAGCTCATTGAAAAAATAATCGAAATGCAAAATCCCACCTGCGTGGGTTTAGACACGGCATTTTCATATCTTCCCGAGGAGATGAGAAAAAACGTTACCTCGTTCGAGGGCGTAGCGGAAGCCATTAAAGAGTTCAACAAAAACATAATAGATAAGGTTTGCGACGTCGTTCCGTCCGTCAAGGTTCAAATTGCATATTACGAAATGTACGGATGCGCAGGTTTGCAGGCATTCGAATATACGGTAAACTACGCAAAGAGCATGGGGCTTATAGTTATTGCGGACTGCAAGCGCAACGATATAGGCTCTACCGCGGGCTGTTATTCAACGGCTTACCTCGGCAAAACGGATATAAACGGTAAAAAACTGCGTGCGTTTGAAGTGGATATGCTCACGGTAAACGGCTATCTCGGCTTCGATGGAATTAAACCCTTCGTCGAAGATATCAAGGCAAACGACAAATCCATATTTGTGCTTGTCAAAACGTCAAATCCGTCGAGCGGCGAATTGCAGAATTTAAAGCTCGAAAACGGAAAATACATCTACGAGCAAATGGGTGAGCTTGTATCCGACTGGGGCAAGGACAGCATAGGCAAATACGGCTATTCCGAGGTCGGCGCGGTTGTCGGCGCAACGCACCCCGAGGAAGCGGAAAGGTTGAGAAAACAACTTCCTCACACCTTCTTTTTAATCCCCGGTTACGGTGCGCAGGGCGGCAGTGCGCAGATGCTCAAAGTTTGCTTTGACAAACACGGACTCGGCGGCGTAGTCAATTCCTCGCGCGGAATAATCTGTGCGTATAAGGACGCAAGATACAGCGGTATGGACTATGCCGAAGCGGCGCGCGCGGCTTGTATAGATATGCAGCGCGATTTAAGCTCCGTAATAGGCAAAATGGGGCGCTGAAATGAAAGACAGTTTAGCAACCGTAAAGGAAAATAAAGTAATTGCCGAAAACGTGTATATGATTACTTTAACCCTGCCCGAAAGCGCTCAAAGCTTTCACGGCGGTCAGTTCGTCAATATCGAAACGGGCGACAAATCGCTTCCGTTGCGCCGTCCCTTAGGAGTGTGCAAAACGGACGGGCACGATTTAAGCCTTTGCTATCAGGTAAAGGGCAAGGGCACAAAAAAGCTGACCGAGGCAAAGGCGGGGGATAAGTTAAAGGTATTATATCCCTTAGGCAATTACTTCAACTTATCGGGCTATAAAAAAATAGCCGTGGTCGGAGGCGGCGTCGGGATATTTCCCCTGATTGCGGCAATCCGCGAAAATAAGGATAAAGAGATTTATTCCTACATAGGTTTCAGAAATAAAAACGCAGTTTGTCTTTTGGATGAGTTCAAAGCTTGCAAAAAGCTTACGGTAACTACCGACGACGGCAGCTTTGGCAAGACGGGCAACGCCGTTCAGTCGTTTATAGCGGACGTCAAAGAAATTGCGCCCGACGTGATAATTTCGTGCGGGCCGCCCGTTATGTTAAAAGCGCTTAAAAACAGCCTCAAATCGGAAAATATAAATATCCCCTGTCTCGTTTCTCTGGAGGAGAGAATGGGTTGCGGAATAGGCGCGTGCCTCGTCTGCGTGTGCAAAACTGCCGACGGCAACAACGCAAGGGTGTGCAAAGACGGACCCGTGTTCGATATCAACGAGGTGGAGCTATGACGGAAGAACTTGAAAAAGGAAACGATAAAAGAGTAATAGCTACGCGCAAGGAACAATTAATCTGGGTGTACGTGTTAGCGGCGGTACTGTCAATTACCCTTATAGCGGCGTCGGCTTTTATATTACGTAAAGATTTGACCATGCTTGGCACCTGCATTTTTATGATTTTAACAGGCGTAACAGGCGTAGTAGTCTCCTCAATTATCTTAATCGGATATTTCAGAACCCCTAAAGAAATTATCGTCTATGAAAACGGAGTTTTACATTATCCCCGCGGAACGTGCAACGTATCCGAACTCATAAACGTAGAATACAGACGCGCTACGGCAAGAGGGCTTCAATATAAGTGGGGTACAGTAAAATTGATATTGAACGATAAAACCGTCAGTTGCCGCTACGTTGCCGACGTAGAGCAGGTGCACGGTGTCTTAATCAGGCTTATGATGGACAGTAAAAGTAAAAATTAAGGAACGGATATGGCAAATTTACAGGTTGAAATCTGCGGGGTTAAGTTCAAAAATCCCGTAATTGCGGCAAGCGGAACTTACGGCTTCGGCAGAGAGTTTAACGAGCTTTACGACATTTCCTCGATAGGCGGAATAAGCACGAAAGGAATGACCTTACAGCCCCGCCTCGGCAATCCTACGCCCCGCATTGCGGAGGGGACGAGCGTTATTTTAAACGCAGTCGGCTTGCAAAACCCCGGTGTCGAGCATTTTATCGAATACGATTTACCCTTTTTAAGAGAAAAAGGCGTTGTCGTTATAGCCAACGTTGCCGGCAAGGACTTTGAAGAATACGGCAGGATATGTCAAAGGCTTGACGGACTTGTCAATATGGTCGAATTAAATATTTCCTGCCCCAACGTAAAGGCGGGCGGAATGGCTTTCGGAATTAAGCCCGAGAGTATAGAAAAGGTCAGCCGCATAGCAAAAGCCAGCCTCAAGAAAACGCCTCTTATAGTCAAGCTTTCGCCCAACGTCGAAAGCATTTCCGTAAACGCGCAGGCGGCTGAAAAGGGCGGTGCGGACTGTATTTCGCTTGTAAATACGTTTACGGGTATGGTAATAGATATTGAAAAAAGAAAGCCCGTATTAGCCAACAGGACGGGCGGAGTTTCGGGCGCGGGCATCAAGCCCATAGCCGTAAGAATGGTTTACGAGGCGGCACACGCCGTTAAAATTCCCGTAATAGGAATGGGCGGCATTATGACCGGCGCGGACGCTATCGAGTTTATGATTGCGGGCGCAAGCGCAGTGCAGGTGGGAACGGCTAACTTCGTTAATCCCTACGCAATGCCGCAGATAATAAGCGAAATGAACGACTGGCTCGACGGACACAATATTAAAAACGTAAACGATATAAAAGGAGTATGCAATGACTAACAAACAGCAGTTTATAAAATTTATGGTTGAAAACGGCGTGTTGAAGTTCGGTGAATTCACCCTCAAAAGCGGCAGAAAAGCGCCCTATTTCATCAATACGGGCAACTATAAGTCGGGCGCACAGCTTGCCAAGCTCGGCGAATATTACGCGCAGTGCATCATAGATAACGGCGTAAAGGCGCAAACTCTGGTCGGTCCCGCCTATAAGGGAATACCCCTTGCGGTAACTACGGCGGTTGCGCTTGCAAAAAACCACGGCGTAGATTTGAATTATTGCTTTGACAGAAAAGAGGTAAAAGACCACGGCGAAGGCGGACTTTTCGTAGGAAAACAGCTTGAAGACGGCGAAAAGGTTATTATTATAGAGGACGTAATGACTTCGGGCAAGGCTTTAAGGGAGCTTCTTCCCAAGCTAAAAGCAAGTGCAAACGTGGAAATTGCGGGTATGATAATTTCCGTCGACAGAATGGAACGCGGACTTGAAAGCAATTTATCCGCAGTACAGGAAGTTTATAAAGAGTTCGGCGTAAAGGTGTATTCGATAGTTACCATGGCGGACATTATTGAAGCTATCGAAAACGAAGTGATAGAAGGCAAAGAGTACCTCGGCAAAATGAAGGAATACCGCAATCAATACGGTGTAAATTAACAAACAGCCCCGCAAACGCGGGGCTGTTTTAAAACGCTCTAAATACGTAATTTAATTCCTTGTAATATTTAATTATCGTTTTCAGCGCGTCGGCGGTTGCCGTCTTGTCGGTAGTGTCGTGCGCAAGTAAGACGATATTTTTTTTGTTTGCGGGCGTTGTCAGCGCGGCTTGCACAATGTCGGAGGCGGCGGGGCGGTAAAGCTCCGCGTCGCGGGTTGAAGCGTTCCAGTCAATATACTTTATACCGCGTTCAACCACTGCGTCAATCAGATTTTGCGAGAGATTGAAGCTCCCGCCGGGGAAGCGGTACAAATTCGAGGTTTTGCCAAGCGCGCTTTTAATTACCTCGTTGCACTTGTCTATATCCGCAAGCAGCTTATCGGGCGACGAGTATATGTCTTTATAATCGTGCGAATAGGAGTGAACTGCAACCGTATGGCCTTCCTCGGCTTCCCTGCGCAAAAGATACTTGCGCGTTTTAGCGTTCTTTCCAACGATAAAAAACGTAGCTTTCACGTTTTCCTCTTTAAGAACGTCTAAAATTTTAGGCGTTACCTTGTCGCTGGGGCCGTCGTCAAAAGTCAGATAAATTACGTTTTGCGCGTCGCTTTCGGCAAATGCGGAAGTACTTTTATTAATTGCCGTACTGCCGTAAAATACTATTAGTATGGCGCACATCAAAAACGCAGCGCAAATTGCGGTGAAATTTCTGTTCATACGCTTAATGTGTGCCAAATTTACCAAATTAATACAAATTTATATTTATGATTACGTCGGCTATGGCTATTTGCAGCTTTCTTAAATTTTTTGAATAAATATACCCGTCGCGCGCGTCGCCGCATTCGGCAACAAGCCTTCTTATCGGCTGAGTAAAACAGTTGTCGGGGTTAGCCGCAAGCAAGCCTTTAAGTCCGCTTTCCACGTCCGCAATAACGCTTTTCGCCTCTGCTTGCGAATATCCGCCCGTGTCCAGCTCGTTTGCACAGTTGTAAGCAAGGGTGGAGAGGGACAGCAAAGTGTTGAGGTTACCAAGATATAAATTATAGTTTTTTCCGCCGAATGAGCTGAGCGGGTATCCTTCGGTGGTAACTTCAAGCACTTCACAGTCGAGTTGCCGCATTTTAAGACCCGAACAAACCGCCGCCGCGTCGCTTTCTCTGTAATAGCAGGCAACCGTTACGTAAAATCCGTTTCCGTGTTCTAAAATATATCCCGCCCCGCCGTAGCTTGAAACCGCGTCCGACATAGAGCTTGCGGAGACGGCGTTGTCGTTCACCGCGTAACACACGAAGTAAAACGTGGTTTTAAAATTTATTTTGCTTGCCGAGCACGACACGGAAAGTATAATAACGGCTACGGTAACGGTAATAACAGCCGTAACCGATATAAAAAATGCCGAAACTTTTTGCTTCATACAATATGATATTTTTACATAATCTGATTTAAAACGCTTTTTCCCCTCAAAATTGCTTGCAAATTTAATTTTATTTGTTATAATATTATCGTTAATTAAATAATTGCTACTGTGGCTCAGCTGGTAGAGCAGCTGATTCGTAATCAGCAGGTCGCCGGTTCAAGTCCGGCCAGTAGCTCCACAAAAAATCAAGCTATTTTATATTTTAAGTAGTTTGATTTTTTGTTAATTTAATTAATCAATAAAACTAAAAGGTATAAAAAACTAATGAAGAGTATTGTTTTAGTAAGTACAAATTTTGACATCGTTTATAAAGACGCAGAAGCCAAAATTGATAATATAAATTTTTCAGATAAAACATCTCTACTTGATTATGACATAGTCGTTATTGGTATAAATAGAAAAATTATTTATGAGTACTATTCATATAGTACTAAACAATTCAATGGGTATAAATTAATTGATGAATATAAATCAAGAGATTTTATTAATGACCTTGAAAGACGAAAAGTAGAGATAAATTCTTTACTTGCAACAGGTAAAAATGTATACTTCATTTTAGGTGATGAATTTAAATGTGTTTATCATACTTATGAGCAATCGGTTTCGGGAACAGGAAAAAATGCACGAACAACAAATTATGTAGATGAAATAGATATCGCCAAATATTTATTGAACGAGGAAAAAATAAAAATTATAAGTTCCGAAGGGAAAAATGTTGATATTATACCGAATACAAAACTCTCAGAATTTATCAGAAATGTAAAACAATTTATCTACTATAAATCATACTTCAATTGCAAATCCTTTGAACCAGTAATTACGACAACCAATGCAGTAAATATTATTTCTGGTATTGCAAAAAGTTATAAAGGGTATAAAGTTATTTTACCAGAGTTGGTAAATCAAGCATCATACGATAAAAAGCGACAAAATGAATATTTAGATGATGTTGAATTTGTTTTACAAAATATTCGAACTCTTGATGATAGTTTAAGTCAAAAATGTGAAATACCTTTATGGGTTAACAATTGTATTTTATCTAATGAGAAATCTGATGTTTTAGAGATAGATAAAATTGAAAAACAAATACAAAAATTAATAACAATAAAAAACAAAGTACAACTTACTATCGACAATAATTTCAAATACAAAAAGTTGCTTTATTCTTCTGGAACTGAATTAGAAGATATTACTAAAACTATTTTTCAGGAACTTGGCTTTGAAATTTTACCCTCAAAACCTAACAGAAGTGATATTAATTTGAAATACGCTGATAAATACTTTGTTTGTGAAATTAAAGGTCTAACAAAAAGTGCAGGCGAAAAAAACTCAAATCAACTTCAAAAATGGGAAACAGAATTTTTTGATGATTATGAAATTCACCCCAAGCAGATTTTAATAGTAAATACTTTTAGAAATTTACCATTAAATGAACGGGTTGAAGATTCGTTCCCTATTCAAATGTTGCCTTATGCAACAAAGAAAGAGCAATGTTTAATTACTACTACACAATTATTATGTTTCTATTTGAACTGGTTAGAGAATAATGATATTCTTGAAAGTTTTATAGACAAAATCATTTCAACTAATGGAATTCTCGACGAATATAATGATTGGGAAAAATACATAGAAGAAACAAACTAAAACTTATAGTAAAAAGACAGGTCTTAAATGACCTGCCTTTTTTATTTATCCAATAAAGTTAAAATTGCTGCTTTCTTTTCTTCGTCTTTGACTTTCTTCAGTCGCTCAATTATTTGGCTGTCTTTTTTATATTCTTCTATATCGTAGTAAAAGAATTCTTCTGTTGTAGTATTGCAGGCTTCGAGTATGGCTGTTAAAGTTTCAAAAGTAGGGGCAAAATTTCTATTTTGTTCTAACATATGGATATAACCTGCGTTCTTGCCTATCATAAGGGATAGTTTCCTTGCCGATAAATTAGCCCTAATTCTTATATAGCTTATGCGTTCGATTAACGTGCTTAATTCCATAAAGTTTACTCTATAATGACTATACTATTAAAAGTATAAATTAAAACGGCTTAAACTTAATCTTTGCTATTAATCCATTTTTATTATTTTAATGATAAAATATCGTAATATACACGATATTATTGACTTTTATCGTAGTATATGTTATATTTATGCCAATAAAATTACCCAAAGGAGGAAATATTATGGGTTTCTTTAAAGCTCTTGCAAAAGCAATGGCAACTAAAATTGGCATAGTAATCGGTGGTGATTACAAAGGTGTTTCAGTAGGATTCGGCACAAAAAGCACAAAATCATCTGTATCAGTTGGTGCAGTGCGACAAGACGAGGCGTTGATATTCTTTACGCAACCTGAGGAGTATCGATTTGACCGTACGGACGTCGAATCATATACAATTAAAAATAGTACAAATACGTCTACAACATATGAAATTATATTCAAAGATGGGAAAAAATCACTTGTTGAAATAACTAATCAGTTTAAACACAAAGTAGATTCTGCTTTGTATAATTAAAAGTATTACACAATTTACGCAAATTATCTCTGTACACGTTTTATAAAAGTAATTTCAAAAGTTGCAAAAATTTTGTAATCGACAGGTTGACGGTTCAAGTTTTGGAGCTTTCGCATATTGCCTAAAATAATCACATAATCAAACAAGTTACCTTAAAAAAGCCTCTTTGCATACTATGGTAGTACTGCAAGAGGTTTTTTTATGACGTTAAGCGTATGCCTTATCGTTAAGGACGAGGAAGAGGTTATCGGGCGGTGCCTTAATTGCGCTTCGCTCTTTGCCGATGAAATAGTGGTGGTCGATACGGGCTCGACTGACAAAACGGTGAGAGAAGCAAAAAAGTTTACCGATAAAGTGCTGTTTTTCGATTGGTGCGACGATTTTTCCGCCGCACGTAATTTTTCTGTTGAAAATGCTTCGTGCGACTACGTTATGTGGCTTGACGCCGACGACGTAATTTCGGACGACGACTGCAAAAAAATCCGAGAACTTGTAGACGCCGGCGGTTTCGATATGGCTTTTTTGCCGTATGCGGCGGCTTTTGACGGCGACAAGCCGAGCTTTATCTATTACAGGGAGCGTATTTTTTTGCGTAATAAAGGTTACCGCTTTGTCGGGGCTGTTCACGAGGCGGTCGTGCCGAGCGGCAAAATAATTTATTCCGAAGCGCGCGTATGCCACAAAAAAGTCAAGCCGTCCAACCCGCTGAGAAATCTGCAAATATACCAGAAGCTTATCGCAAGGGGAGTAAAGCTTGACGAGCGTGCGGAATTTTATTACGGCAGGGAGCTTTTGTTTTGCGGAATGAAGCGCGAAAGTGCGGCTGTGTTAGAACATTTCCTCATCCGCGACGGCTGGATAGAAAACAGACTGGAAGCCTGTAAAAATCTTTTCAGTATTTATAAGGACCTTGGAGAAACCGACAAAGCGTACGGTTTTCTTTTGAAAAGTCTGCTTATCGCACCGCCGCGCAGTGAAACGTGCTGTCTTCTAGGCGGCTATTTCCTGGGCAAAAACGACTTGAATTCAGCTGTATACTGGTACAAATGCGCACTGATGTGTGCGGACGCGGGCAAGAGCGGAGGGTTCGTAAACGTAGACTACTGCGGATATATACCCAATTTACAGCTGTGCGTAATTTATGACAGACTCGGCGACTATGCAACCGCCAACGCCTATAACGAGGCGGCGGGAGCTATAAAACCTTTCAGTGAACAATATCTGTTCAATAAAAATTATTTCGATAAAAAACTAAAAAAAGAGGTGTAATATGTCTCATTTTTTCAATATATTTTTTGCGTGCAATGACGGATGCAACAACGGCTGCGGCTGTAACGGCAATTCGGGGGTGCGCACTATTTACGTTCATTCTCTGACGGGAATAACGGGTCCCACGGGCGCAACCGGCGTAACCGGCCCCGCAGGTCCCACGGGTGCAACCGGTGCCACCGGCGCAACCGGCGCCACGGGAGATACAGGAATCACCGGCGCAACCGGTCCTACGGGAACAGGTC
>JAIDRY010000115.1 GCA_029061465.1 Clostridia bacterium | reverse complement strand
TTACTAATTTACGTCATAAAAAAGGCGGCTTTTTTCAAAGCCGCCTTTTCTGCGTTTATTAAAATTAATTACTTTGTCATAGCTTCCTGAACGGCAACCGCAACTGCAACCGTTGCGCCGACCATAGGGTTGTTGCCCATACCGATTAATCCCATCATCTCAACGTGAGCGGGAACGGAGGACGAGCCTGCGAACTGCGCGTCGGAGTGCATACGTCCCATAGTGTCGGTCATACCGTAGGAGGAAGGACCTGCGCCCATGTTGTCGGGGTGAAGCGTTCTGCCCGTGCCGCCTCCGCTTGCAACCGAGAAGTATTTAACGCCGTTCTCATAGCACCATTTCTTATAAGTGCCTGCAACGGGGTGCTGGAAGCGGGTGGGGTTGGTGGAGTTACCGGTAATGGAAACGGAAACGTGCTCCATCTTCATAATTGCAACGCCTTCGGGAACATTATCGGCGCCGTAGCACTTAACCTTCGCTCTTGCGCCTTCGGAGAAAGCAACCGTGTCGGTAACCGTTACCGTTTCGGTATACGGGTCAAACTTCGTTCTGCAATAGGTGAAGCCGTTAATTCTCGAAATGATATATGCGGCGTCTTTGCCAAGACCGTTTAAAATAACTCTCAAAGGCTTAACGCGCACTTTGTTTGCGTTTTCTGCAATCTTAATTGCGCCTTCCGCAGCGGCAAAGCTTTCGTGTCCTGCAAGGAAGCAGAAGCAGTCGGTATCTTCGGAGAGGAGCATCGAGCCGAGGTTGCCGTGACCCAAGCCTACCTTTCTGTTTTCCGCAACCGAGCCGGGGATACAGAAGCTCTGTAAGCCGATACCTATTTTGGTTGCCGCGTCGCTTGCCTTTTTGCAGCCCGTCTTAACGGCGATAGCCGCGCCTACCGTGTAAGCCCAGACAGCGTTTTCAAAGCAGATGGGCTGTGTGCCGCGCACGATTTTATCTACGTCAATGCCCTTTGCAAGGGTAATTTCTTTACATTCTTCAATGGACTTAATACCGTATTCTTTAAGTACGCCTAATATTTTCTTTTCGCGTCTTTCATAGCTTTCAAAAAGAGCCATAATTAGTCAACCTCCTTGTCCGTTCTGGGGTCAATGTGCTTAACGGCGCCGCTCTCTTTCGAGTATCTGCCGTACGTACCGATAGCCTTTTCGTAAGCTTCGTTGGGGGTAAGACCTTTCTTAATAAAGTCGGTCATCTTGCCGAGGGAAACAAACTTATATCCGCAGACTTCGTTGTTCTTGTCAAGCGCAAGCGCAAGCACGTAGCCTTCAGCCATTTCAAGGTATCTTACGCCCTTGTACTTGGTGCCGTACATAGTGCCTACCTGCGAGCGGAGACCTTTGCCCAAATCTTCAAGTCCGGCTCCGATAGTAAGACCGTCCTCGGAGAAAGCAGACTGCGTTCTTCCGTAAACGATTTGCAGGAACAATTCGCGCATAGCCGTGTTGATAGCGTCGCAGACGAGGTCGGTATTAAGCGCTTCCAGAATGGTTTTGCCGGGTAAAATTTCGGCAGCCATAGCGGCGGAGTGCGTCATACCCGAGCAGCCAATGGTTTCAACCAAAGCTTCCTCGATAATACCGTCTTTGACGTTGAGCGAAAGCTTGCACGCGCCCTGTTGAGGAGCGCACCAGCCTATGCCGTGCGTAAAGCCCTTGATGTCCTTGATTTCCTTTGCCTGAACCCAAAGTCCTTCTTCGGGAATGGGAGCGGGACCGTGTTCAAATCTTCCGGACACGCCCTTGGCAACGCAAATCATATTTTCAATATCCTTTGAATATTGCATTACAAATCCTCCGATTTTTTATTTTCAACTCATTATAACACGGCAAAAAAGATTATTCAATTTAATTAGATAAATAAATTACAAATTTTTAAAAATAAATTCACAAAAATTGCCGTCTATTCTGCGACGGCAATTTTTCGTGATTTTGGGAAACTAAGTTTCCCTGCCCGCCATATTTAAGGGCACACAAATATATAATGGCGGGCATTCCCTTCCAGTGAGCCGCAGGTATGCGCAAATTGGGTGCGTTACCCCAAAAGCGCTGTTTTGGGGTACGCCGTAAATAAATTACAATTTTTTTCAAATTATGGCTTAAAAAATGTTTACCTCACCGCCAAAAATATTATAATAAAGATGAGCGGTTCAGGATAAATTTTGCCTGAACGCTTTACGGAGGTAAAAAGTTGCTTTGTCAACGCTGTAAAAAAAACGTCGCTACTAAACTCAGCGTAGAAATAATAGACGGCGAAAGATTTGAAAGCTTTATTTGCGACAGGTGCAGTTTGGAGCTCGGCGGTGAGTTTATCAACGCAGACTTCAACGATAACGCCTGTGCATGGCTTTTCGGTTCTTCCGCGCCGAGAAAGGCTTGTCCCGTTTGCGGCACTACTTACGCCGATTACGAAAAAACGGGACTTTTGGGCTGTCCCAGCTGTTACGACGTTTTCAAGGAAGAGCTCCTTCCTGCAATAGACGCCATACACGGCAAGGTAGTGCATATCGGCAAGGTGGGCACCAACAAGGACGAAATGGGCTTACACCGCCGTTTAAAGAGCTTGCAGGAACAGTTAGAGCTTGCCATGAAGGAAAAGCGCTTTGTGGACGCGGGCATGCTCAACCGCCGTATCAGAGAAATAAGTAAAATTTTATACGGAGGCGGCAATGAGTGATTTTTCCACGATAGCCGTGTCTACGCGCGTAAGACTTGCGCGCAATATCGAGGGCTATCCGTTTCCGTCGCACCTGAAAGACGACAGACAGGCAAAGGATATTATCCGTCTGGTTACGTCGGGGCTTGCAAGATATACGGACTTTAAAATTCACTATATGGATTTGATTTCGGAAGAAGAGGCGCTTTCCTTAAAGGAGAACCACCTCATAAGTCCCAACCTTATGAGGAGTAACCGCTGTTCCGCCGCGCTCATAAACAACGAGGGCAGCATTTCCGTAATGATAAACGAAGAGGACCATTTAAGGGAGCAGTGCATAGTAAAGGGGCTTGATTTGCGCCTTGCATACGACACGATGTCCGAAATAGACGCGCACATATCCAAGTCAATGAAGTTTGCCTACGACGAGCAGTTCGGCTACCTCACGGCTTGCCCTACAAACCTCGGCACGGGGTTAAGGGCTTCCGTAATGCTCTTTCTCCCCGCGCTCACCATAAACGGAATGATGCCGCGCGTTATTAAGAGCGTGTCGCGTATGGGGCTGACCGTGCGCGGAATTTATGGCGAAGGCAGCCGCGCGGAGGGGTACGTTTACCAGATAAGCAACGAAGTTACCCTCGGCGTTACGGAAGAACAGATTTTAAGCGAAGTTCAGGAAATAGTCGAAAAGGTGTGCAAGCTCGAACTGTCTGAGCGTGAAGAGCTTAAAAACGGCGTCGACGCGCTCGATATCCGCGACGAGTGTATGCGCGCTTACGGAATACTTACCAACTGTGCAAAGCTTTCCACGGAAGAGCTTGTAAGATACGCGGCTTGCGTAAAGCTTGGCGCGTGCCTCGGGTATATTCACATAAAGGACGTAACGGAGATTGACGAGCTTACGAGAAATATGCGCCCTTCGAATATAAACGCCGCTTCGGGCAAGGACCTTTCCCCCGTAGAACGCGACGTATACCGCGCACAGTATACGGCTAAGTGCCTTAAAAAGCTTGCCGAGCGCAAGTAAGGAGAATTAGTATATGGAATTTATGAACAGATTTACGGACAATTTACAGCAGGTTATATCCGTTGCCGAAGAAATTGCGCAGGCTTACGACAGCAGTTATATCGGCAGCGAGCATATAGTATTTGCAATGCTAAAATGTCCCGAGTGCACGGCTTGCAAAATTTTGCAGTCCTGCGGCGTGCGCGAAATGGAATACCGCCAGTATTTTGCACGCTCGCTTGATTTGCACTCGAATATAAACGGCTTTACCCCGCGCACCAAGCATATGTTACAGCGTGCGCTGGAGATTTCGACGGATACCGAAGATAACGGACTTGCAGGCACCGAGCATATGCTGCTTGCGGTAATGTCGGCAAGCGATTGCGTGGCAATGCGTATTTTGTCCGCGCTCGGCGTAAACCGTAACAGCCTTGCAAGCAAGGTAGAGCTTGCCGTTATGGGCGGCGTCAACGACTTTAACGAGGACGAAGAAGAAAAGGACTTTTTCAGAAGCTTCGAATTTTTATCTAACGCTTCTCAAAACGCACAGCCCAAAAAGGACGCAAAAAAAGGTTCTGCGCTCGACAAGACGATAATGCAGTACGGCAGTGATTTGACGCAGAAGGCGAGAGACGGCAAAATAGACCCCGTTATAGGCAGAAAAAAGGAAATAGATAAAATCATTCAGGTGCTTTCCCGCCGCACGAAAAACAATCCCGTGCTTATAGGCGAACCGGGCGTTGGTAAATCCGCGGTCGTCGAGGGGCTTGCACAGGCGATAATCAAAAACGAAGTGCCCGACCTTTTAAAGGACAAAATAGTTTTCTCTCTCGATTTGGCGGGAATGATTGCCGGTGCGAAGTACAGGGGCGACTTTGAAGAAAGGCTCAAAAACGCAATAAACTCCATTATCAACAACGGCAACGTAATTTTATTTATAGACGAAATTCACCAGATAGTCGGCGCGGGTTCAACCACGGACGGCAATATGGACGCGGCTAATATTTTAAAGCCCATGCTTGCCCGCGGCGAATTGCAGACGATAGGTGCAACCACGCTTGAAGAGTACAGAAAGTACGTTGAAAAGGACGCGGCGCTCGAAAGGCGCTTCACGCCCGTTCAGGTGGAAGAGCCCAGCGTTGAGGACACGATAGAAATTTTAAAGGGACTGCGCGACAAGTACGAGGCGCACCACAAGGTAGTAATAACCGACGAAGCCATAGAGGCGGCGGCAACCCTTTCCGACAGATATATAACGGACAGATTTTTGCCCGATAAAGCCATAGATTTAATTGACGAGGCGGCTTCCCGCGCAAGGCTCAATTCGCTTAAAAGCCCCGACGAGGTCAAGGAATTAGAGGAGCGGTTAAAGCGGCTCACCTTTGAAAAGAACAAGGCGGCGAAGAGTGAAAACTATACGGCGGCGCAAAAGCTTGTCGAGGAAATGAACGAAGTGCAGGAGCGCATAGCAAAGCTCAATTCCGAGTGGAAGGGCGAAGCTCACACCGTTGCACCCAACGTAGGCGCAAACGAAATTGCAAATATAGTCAGCGGCTGGACGGGTGTGCCCGTTGTCAAGCTTACCGAGCAGGAGAGCGAAAAGCTGTTGCATCTGGAAGCAAATCTGCATAAGCGCATTATCGGTCAGGACGAGGCAGTTTCCGCAGTGTCGCGTGCAATCCGCCGCGCCCGCGCGGGACTTAACGAACCCAACAAGCCCATAGGCAGCTTTATATTCGTAGGTCCTACCGGCGTCGGTAAAACCGACCTTGCCAAGGCGCTTGCGGAAGCTATGTTCGGTGACGAGCGGCTTATGATAAGGCTGGATATGTCTGAGTTTATGGAAAAGCACTCCGTTTCGAAGCTTATCGGCGCGCCTCCCGGATATATCGGCTACGACGACGCCAACGGCGGCCAGCTCACGGAAAAGGTAAGAAGAAAGCCCTATTCCGTAGTGCTCTTTGACGAGGTTGAAAAGGCTCACCCCGACGTGTTCAACGTGCTGTTGCAGATACTTGACGACGGCAGACTTACGGATAGCAAGGGCAGAGTAGTTAATTTCAAAAACACTATAATAATTATGACGTCCAACGTCGGTGCAAGCCAGATTAAAAAAATGTCGACCTTCGGTTTCGGCTCGGGCGACGAAGTGGACGCGGGCTACGACAAAATGAAGGACGACATCAACGAGGCTTTGAAAGAGCAGTTCAAGCCCGAATTCTTAAACAGACTTGACGACATAATTATCTTTCGCAAGTTGTCCAAGGAGGAAGCGGGCGCTATCTGCAAAAAGATTATCGACGCTCTTTCCGAAAGGCTTAAAGACAGAAACATCTCTCTCCGCATATCGGACGCGGCTATGGATAAAATTCTCGACGAGGGCTACAACGATATGTACGGCGCGCGTCCCTTGAAGAGGACTGTGCAAAAGCGTATCGAAGACAGACTGTCCGACGAAATTCTTGCGGGCAACGTTCTGGAGGGCGAGGTGGTTACCGTCGACGTGAAGGACGACGAACTCGTTTTCCGCTCCGATAAAAACAATTAATCATTTTAATAGAATACCCCTCTACCGAGTGTAGAGGGGATTTTTTATGCGGTAGAGCGGGCTTTTATTAAGTAGCGCGGGGAAGATTATAAGTAGGTTTACTTAATCGGCAAGCTGTATATAATTAAAGCCGTAAGGAGTTTTTATATGAAACAAACTGCGGTTTACCGCCGGACAAAGGTAAAAAACACTCCGCTGTACACCAAGGGCGAGGAAATATTCAACGCGGTGTCGCATATCGTCGGCGGCGCGTTCGGGCTCGCGTTCTGGATTGTGTTAATGATTTTCGCCGCACCCGACCAAAGCTATATGGCGGCGGTTTCGGCGTTCGGTATAAGTGTAATTCTACTATATACTATGAGCGCGCTATATCACTTTCTGCCGAACGGCGCGGGGAAAAAGGTGTTCAGAATTTTCGACCACTGCACAATATTTTTACTCATTGCCGGCACGTATACGCCCTTTTGCGTAATAGCGTTAAAGCTTTCAACCCTCGGCATAGTAATACTTTCCGTGGAGTGGCTGCTTGCAATACTCGGTATAGTCGGCAACGCGATAGCAATGAATAATAAGGTAATCAAGGGCTTTTCGATGTCATTCTATTTCGTTATGGGCTGGCTCATATTAGTAGCCTTTAACGAGCTTATAAACGCTATTCCGCTTTCAAGCTTTCTTTTGCTCTTATTCGGCGGAATTGACTACACCCTGGGCATAATCTTTTATGCACTCGGTAAAAAGGTAAAGTATTTCCATTCGATATGGCATCTTTTCGATATAGCGGGTACGCTTTTGCAGTTTATAAGTATTCTTATAATATTACTTTGACTATTTGCAAAACATAGTGTATAATAAAATAAAGGGGGGAACGGTAATGAAATTTTTTCATCTGATAGGCGACATTTTCAACGTGACGGCCAAGGCAAGCGAGATAAGGCACGACGAGGTAAAGCGCCCTAAGAGTATGGTATTCGGCGTCACGAGTATAATTTATTCGGTACTTTCGGTTGTATTGGCGATAGGCGGCGCGGCTCTTCTTTCCGTTGCAACCGACAGTTTGCTTGCAATATTCATTATAGTTATCGGCGCAGTACTTATGGGAGGCGCGGTCGCTACGTTTATAGGCGCACTCGTTCGAGTTATAGCCCAGCTGAGTATAAACCGTCGCGCCATAGGCTGGATAGCGCTTATAGTTTTTCTCGGCATAATAGCCGCCATAATCGTAGGCATTGTGTATGTTTTGGGCTAAAATACACAACATCTTGTGTTTAAATTAAAAATATTTATCTACATTTAGTGGCAATCCGTTGACAAACGCATATTGCGTTGTTATAATTGAACTCTAATTTAAAAAAACGTACGGTAACTGACGAATTTTATGCGAATTAACGCAGGGGAGCCGTGCGGGAAAATTGTCGTTCGTCTGGGCTATTGATTTATTGATAGCCCGCTTATTTTTTGTCGGGAGAGGTTTTTAAGTGGTAAAAGGCAGGTTACATTCTGTTGAAAGCTTCGGCACGGTGGACGGACCGGGGATACGCTTCGTCGCGTTTTTGCAGGGCTGTCCGCTACGCTGTAAATACTGCCATAATCCCGACAGCTGGACGGCGGGCGCAGGACAAGAAATTTCTGCGGAGGAGCTTGCAAAAAACGCTTTAAAATACAAAAGCTATATAAAGAACGGCGGCGTTACCGTATCGGGCGGCGAACCACTTATGCAGATAGATTTCGTAACCGAGCTGTTCAAAATATTGAAGGGCAGGGGCGTACACACTGCCGCGGACACTTCGGGCGCAACCTTTTTTGCGGACGACAGTGAGTGCGTTTCAAAGCACAAAAAACTGCTCGAATATACCGACCTCGTGCTGCTCGATATAAAGCATATCGACGATAACGAGCATAAGAAGCTTACGGGCAAGTCGAATAAAAACACTCTCGACTTTGCAAAATATCTTTCCGATAACGGTAAGGATATATGGATAAGACACGTACTCGTCCCCGGCATTACCGACAACGACGAATATTTATATAGATTAAAGGATTTTATAGACACGCTTAAAACGGTAAAAAAGATTGAGGTGCTTCCGTACCACACAATGGGTGTTACGAAGTACGAAAATCTGGGTATAGCTTATCCCCTTAAAGGGGTTGAACCGCCCACAGCCGAGCGTATCGAAAACGCTAAACGAATTCTAACTTTGAGGTGAAATATATGCAGTACACGGCTTGGGAAGGCTTCAAGTCAGGAAAGTGGAACGACGAGGTAGACGTAAGGGATTTCATTCAGTGCAACTATACCCCGTACGAGGGCGACGGCACGTTCCTTGCACCCGCGACTAAGGCTACGCAAAAACTCTGGAAAGAGATTTGTGAGCTTTCCGCAAAAGAGCGCGAAGCGGGCGGAGTGTTAAACGCGGATACCAAAATAGTTTCCACGCTTCTTTCCCACGGCGCGGGGTATATCGACAAGGAGCTTGAAAAGATAGTCGGTTTGCAAACTGACGAGCCTTTCAAGCGCGCATTGCAGCCCTTCGGAGGTATAAAGATGGCGGAGCAGGCTTTGAATATGTACGGCTACGAGCTTGACCCCGAGGTTAAAGAGATATTCTCCAAATACCGCAAAACCCACAACGACGGAGTTTATGACGCATACACTTTGGAAATGCGCCGCGCCCGCCGCGCCCATATAATAACGGGACTGCCTGACACGTACGGCAGGGGCAGAATAGTGGGCGATTACCGTAGAGTTGCTCTCTACGGCGTTGACGCGCTTATAGAGTTCAAGGAGCAGGACAAGCTTTTAATGGACGGCGATATGACGCCGGACAAGATACGCGACAGGGAAGAGCTGTCCGAGCAGATTAAAGCGTTAAAGGCTTTAAAGGGGCTTGCCGCAATTTACGGTATGGATATTTCCAAACCCGCCGAAACTGCGCAGCAGGCTATTCAGGCGCTTTACTTCGGCTACCTCGCCGCGGTAAAGGACCAGAACGGCGCGGCAATGTCCATAGGCAGAAACTCGACCTTCCTCGATATTTATATTCAGCGCGATATAGCCCGCGGACTTATCACCGAGGAGCAGGCGCAGGAGCTTGTAGACCACTTCGTAATGAAGCTGAGAATTATCAAGTTTATGCGCATTAAGGAGTATAACGAGCTTTTCTCGGGCGACCCCACCTGGGTTACGGAATCCATAGGCGGTATGGGAGTGGACGGCAGAACGCTCGTTACAAAAACTTCGTTCCGCGTACTGCATACGTTGACCAACCTCGGACCCGCACCCGAGCCCAACCTCACCGTGCTTTGGAGCACTCATCTGCCGCAGGGCTTTAAGGACTTCTGCGCGGATTTATCGATAAAGACTTCCGCAATCCAGTACGAAAGCGACGACTTAATGCGTCCTTTAATGGGCGACGACTATTGCATCGCGTGCTGCGTAAGCTGTATGAAAGTCGGCAAGGATATGCAGTTCTTCGGCGCGCGCGCCAACCTTGCAAAGTGCCTCTTGTATGCGATAAACGGCGGCAGGGACGAGCTTATGCTCGATAAAAACACGGGCAAGCCTTTTCAGGTTGCGCCTATGTTCGCACCCGTTGAGGGCGACGGCCCGCTCGACTACGCGGATATCAAAGAAAAATACGAGCAGATGATGGAGTGGCTTGCAAGGCTGTACGTCAACACTTTGAACCTCATCCACTATATGCACGACAAATACAGCTACGAAGCCCTCGAAATGGCTCTGCACGATACCGACGTGAGAAGGTTTTTCGCAACGGGTATTGCGGGATTTTCGTGCGCGGTTGACTCGCTGTCGGCAATCAAATACGCAAAGGTCTATCCCGTGCGCAATGCAGAGGGCGTCGTCGTCGACTTTAAGACGGAGGGCGACTTCCCCAAATACGGCAACAACGACGACAGAGTAGACGATATCGCGGTATGGCTGTTAAAGACGTTTATGGGTAAAGTCAAAAACTGCAATACCTACCGCAACGGCGTTCCCACTACGTCGATACTGACAATCACAAGCAACGTCGTGTACGGCAAGAATACGGGCAACACCCCCGACGGAAGAAGGGCGGGCGCACCCCTTGCACCGGGCGCAAACCCCATGCACGGCAGGGACACCAGCGGCGCGCTTGCTTCGCTTGAATCGGTAGCAAAGCTCCCCTACGAGTACGCAAGGGACGGCATTTCAAACACGTTCTCGATAACGCCCGACTCGCTCGGCAAGGACGGAAAATCACGCATAGACAACCTTGTCAATATGCTTGACGGCTACGTAACGGACGGCGGACACCACCTCAACGTAAACGTGTTCAGCCGCGATTTACTTCTCGACGCGCAGGCTCACCCCGAAAAATATCCCCAGCTTACCATAAGGGTTTCGGGCTACGCGGTAAACTTCAACAAGCTCACGCGCGAACAGCAAAACGACGTCATTTCAAGAACCATTCATACTAACTTTTAAATAAAAAAACGCGCCTTGCGGTTTACCGCAAGGCGTTCATTTTTACGCGTAATATTTAATTGCACCCTTGAATATGGCATACGCAATCTTTTTTTGATATTCTTCGGAAGTTAAAAGCTTTTCGTCCTCGCTGTTTGATAAAAAGCCGCACTCGACTATTACGGAAGGGTTATCGGTACATTTGAGCATATAATAATCCCCCGCAAGCGCACTGCTCTTTTTAACGCATTCTTCCATATCGTTTAAACAGCTTTGGATATCGTTTGCAAGATTAATTCCGCATTCGCTCGATTTATCGAAGAACACCGTCG
This sequence comes from Clostridia bacterium, assembly GCA_029061465.1. Taxonomy (GTDB): domain Bacteria; phylum Bacillota; class Clostridia; order Christensenellales; family Borkfalkiaceae; genus Coproplasma. The sequence continues at coordinate 14,094 of JAIDRY010000115.1, read as the reverse complement.
CGCCTCGGCGGGAAGGGATAGGGCAGAAATTCTGGTGTATGGAAATTACCATATCCGCGTTATTCGTCTGTATAATCTCCTTGCGCTTTTTCATATCGCGCATTTTAAAGCCGCTTGTGGAAAGTCCGTAAAGCCCGCCGTTGTTTTTCCTTGTCAGCACAACGGTAAACCCCGCGCCTGCAAAATAACTTTTAAGTTGTTTTGCAATGGAAAGGTTTATATCGCTTTCTTTAACGTTCGTGTTTACGCCGTGCACGCCCGCGTCAATGCCGCCGTGTCCCGCGTCTATAACTATAACCCGCTCTCCCGCGGAATACGCGCTTTGCGCCGCCGAGCCGCAGCATACGCCCAAAATTACGCCCGCAATCAAAAGCAGTGCCAGCGTTATAAAAATACTCTTTTTAAATACCATTATTTTCACGCTATATACTATGGAATAATTGCATTTTTTATGATTAAGTGATATAATTATAAACAACTATGTTTGGGATTTTTACTACCGTTTCGGAAACGGAAGCAAGAAACTTTAACCCCGTAACGCTTGCGTTTGTGGGCGACGCGGTATTTACGGTTTACGTGCGTGAAAAGCTGGTTGTGGGGCATACCTATTCAACGGGCACTCTGCAAAAGCTGTCCGCCGCTGAAGTTTCCGCTCACGGACAAAACACGCTTTTGGAAAAGCTTTTACCGCTGTTGACCGAGGACGAAGTTTCGGTATTCAAGCGCGGCAGAAACGCAAAAAAGCCGACCCGCTCCAAAAACGCAACGGTGTCTGAATACAACAACTCCACGGGTTTTGAAGCCCTTATCGGATATCTGTACCTCACGGGCCAGTATAAAAGAATAGAAGAACTATTGAGTAACAGCGATGAAGACTGAAGGTAGAAACGCCGTTTCAGAACTTTTGAAAACGGACAAAAGAATAGAAAAAATAATGATTGTCAAAAATCCGCAGGGCAGCCTTAACGCGATTTTCGCCGAAGCGCGCAAGCAGGGCGTACGCGTTCAGTTCGTCGATAAAAGGGTTTTGGACAGGGAGAGCGAAGAGGGCAGGCACCAAGGCGTTATTGCCTTTACCGCCGAATATAAGTACGCCGATTTGGACGACGTTATTTCAAATAAGAGGTCAAACTCCCTTATTGTGCTTTGCGACTGTATAGAGGACGTGCACAACTTAGGCTCGATAATCCGTGTAGCAGAGTGCGCTGGCGCGGACGGGGTTATTATCCCCGCAAACAATTCCGCAAGCGTAACGGACGCAGTCGTTCGCATTTCTGCGGGCGCCGCCGAGCACGTTAAGGTTGCAAAGGTAAACTCATTAAACCGCGCAATAGAGCAATTGAAAAAAGCGGGATACTGGCTGTACGCTTTGGAAGCGGACGGAAAAAATATTTACGAAACGGACTTCCCCACAAAGGTTGCGCTCGTCGTCGGCGGCGAGGACAGCGGCGTAAGAAGACTTACGCGCGAAAACTGCGACTTCTGCGTGTCGTTGCCGCTAAGGGGTAAAGTAAATTCGCTCAACGCATCCGTCGCGCTCGGCATTGCGGTGTACGAAGTTATGAGAAGAGTATGACGGACGAGGAGTTAGTAGTATCTGCGCGCGTCGACGCGTCGGCAATGGACGGGCTGTTGAAAAAATATACGCCTATGGTTAAAGGCATCTGCGCAAGATTTTTTCTGCACGGCGGTGAGTCCGAGGATTTGGAACAGGAAGGAATGGTGGGGTTGTACTCCGCAATAAACACCTTCGGCGCAGGCGGTGCAAACTTTTCCTCATACGCATATTCGTGTATAAGAAACGCCGTTCTGGACGCGGTAAAAAAGAGCACGGGCGCAAAACATTCCGCGCTCAACGACTTCGTGCCGATTGTTGAAATAAAGTCCGAGCCGTACTCGGTAAACCCCGAGGACGAGGTAATTAAAAGCGAACAGCGCAGTGAATTTCTTTTAAAGATTTCAAAAATACTTTCATCTATGGAATTTAAAGCTATGGTTATGCGGCTTGACGGAGTAAGCGTTGCCGACATAGCCGTGGCGCTCGGCAAAAAGCCCAGAAGCGTTACCAACGCGCTTAATCGGGCTAAAACAAAACTTGAAGATATGTATCGGGAGGGCAATTAAATGGCTTACCTCGCGTATTACCGTATGTTCCGCCCCGCGACCTTTGACGAAGTCGTACGGCAGGAGCATATAGTAAGAATATTAAAAAACCAGATTGCGGGTGACAAGGTAGGTCACGCGTATCTGTTCTGCGGTCCGAGGGGTACGGGCAAAACCACTCTTGCAAAAATTTTTGCAAGGGCGATTAACTGTGAACACCCCGTAAACGCATCGCCCTGCGGCAAGTGCGCCGCATGCCGTGCCTTGCAGGAAGGAGCTAACCTCGATATTTATGAAATAGACGCGGCTTCCAATAACGGCGTGGACGAAATGCGCGACCTTCGTGAAAAGGTGCAGTATCCCCCCGTGGCGGGCAAATATAAAGTCTATATAATAGACGAAGTTCATATGCTCACGCAGTCGGCATTCAATGCGGTGTTAAAGACTTTGGAAGAGCCACCCCGTCACGCGGTGTTCATTCTCGCCACGACAGAACCGCAGAAAATCCCCGCAACCATACTTTCGCGCTGTATGCGCTTCGACTTCAAATTAATTCCGCAGTCGGACCTTGAAAGCCTTATAAAGTCTGTCTTTGAAAAGACGGGCAAGGAGTATGAGGACGCGGCGGTTTCCGCAATAGCCCGCGCGGGCGCGGGCAGTGCGCGCGACAGTCTGTCTATAGCAGATATGTGCGCTTCCTATTCGCGCGGAAAGCTTACCTACGATGACGTGAACGCCGTGCTCGGCAGTGCGGAATGGGCTAAGGTCGCAGAACTCTGCGGCAAAATTTTGGAAGAGGATGCAAGCGGTGCGCTCGCATTGACGGAAGAAATTTTAGGTACAGGCAAGGGCGTTGGCGTACTCGTCAAGGATATGCTCTCGTTCCTTAACGATTGCACGGTAGTTAAGGTTTGTAAAAAAGCAAGGGAAATCATAAATTTACCCGACGAAACTTACAAGAAGATAGAGGAAATTGCTTCCGTCGCAGACGGACACAAGCTGTTGCGCGTTACCGAAATTTTATCCAAAGCGGAAACGGATATGCGCTATTCCACAAGCGGAAGAATTACGCTTGAAACGGCGGTGTTCAAGGCTTCAACGCCGCAGTCGGATTACAATATCGACGCGCTTATCGGCAAGATAAACGCGCTGGAAAAGAAGCTTGCAGAGGGAATAAAAGTCGTTCCGGCACCTGTGAATGTTTCTGCGCCTGCGCCTGTCAAGGAAGTTAAAAAGCCAGCTGTGGTTTTGCAGGAAGAAGAGGTAAGTCCATTTGAGGAAAAACCGCGTCAAGCGGTTCAGCCTGAAATTTTTGAAAGCGTAGTCAAGCCCGCAAGCGTAAGCAGTATTGCAGAAAAAGACAAGGTATTTGCAAAGTTTATCAGAAGTCTTCGCACAACTCATAAAAACGCCGTTCTATTTACACTTTGTATGGATTTAGCGCACGAGTTCGAGGGGGATAAACTTATTCTTTTAACCGACAGCGAAGCGGTGAATAAATCGCTCTGCCGTGCGGATAACGCAAAATACGTTGCGGACGTGCTTGCGGAACTGGGCGTTACCGAGTACGAGGTGAGGTTCAGACCCAAGGGCGAAAGCAATTACGAGAAAGCGCTCCGTGAGCTTAAAGAAAATTTTAAAGGCACGGATATAGAAATAAAATAGTGAGGTTATATAAGGATGGCAGGATTTAAAGGCGGAATGGGTGGAATGGGCAATATGCAAAACCTTATGCGTGAAGCCCAGAAAATGCAGGAGAAGATGCAGGAAGCCGAAAAGGAGCTTGAAGAGCTTGAAGTAGTCGGGCTTGCCGGCGGCGGCGAAGAGGGCGACGAAACGGTCGTCGTATATATGAACGGAAAAAAAGTAATAAACGGAATAGAGTTCGGCAGCAAGCTTTCACAGCTCGTCGACATTACGGACGAGGACGACGTCGAAATGCTTGAAGACCTTATTATGGCTGCCATTAACGACGGCTACAAAAAAGCCGACGCTATTTATGAAGAGAAGATGGGACCGTTCGGCAAAGCCGGCGGATTGCTCTAAACAGTTCACGAAAATTACGCGCTTAGAATAGCCGCCAATATTCGTGAAAAGGGTTATTTATGGATATATTTATCGAGCCGATAGGCAGACTTATAAACGAGTTTTCAAAACTTCCCGGGGTAGGTAAAAAGACCGCCCAGCGCTACGCTTATAAAATAATAGGTATGACGGACGCGGAGGCAAGGGAATTTGCCGACGCCGTCCTTTCGTGCAAACAGCGCGTTAAATACTGCAAGGTCTGCGGTAATTTTACCGAGGGTGATACTTGCGAAATCTGCAAAAACCGCAAGGCGACGTCTATCTGCGTTGTGAAAGAGCCTAAGGACGTTATCGCTATGGAAAAGCTGCACGAGTTCAAGGGCGTGTATCACGTTTTGCACGGAGTTATAAGTCCTATGGACGGAATAGGGCCTAACGATATCCGCATAAAAGAACTTTTGGCACGTATAGACGGAAACGTTACGGAAGTTATAATGGCGACAAATCCCGACGTCGAGGGCGAAGCTACTGCAATGTACATTGCTAAAATTTTAAAGCCCTTGGGCGTAAACGTAACCCGCCTTGCACACGGAATACCTATCGGCAGTGAGTTGGAGTATACGGACGAGGTTACGCTTTCCCGCGCCTTCACCGAGAGGAAGACAATATAACAAAGTTCACAAAAATCTCGGCTATTCTGCGCCTGCGATTTTTCGTGATTTTTAGGGGCGTTGCCCCTCGTGCCGCAATGCTAAGGGCACATAAATATATAATTGCGGCACTTCACCCTACTGAGGTGGCAAAGCCACAAATTGAGGGCGCTGGTGCAAGGAAACCTTGCTTGCGCAGTAAAGTGTTTTAAGGAGTAAAAATGAAAATATCCGTTTTAGGTTGCGGGCGCTGGGGTTCGTTCATTGCGTGGTATCAGGCAACTGTGCTTAAAAATAAAGTTATAAACTGGGGACCGCAAGGCGACTACTCGTACGAAATTTTAAAAAATACGGGCAAGAACGATTACGTAACTTTGGATAAATCAATCGAGCTCACCTGCGATTTACAGCACGCTGTTACCGCAAGCGATATAATAATTATCTCTATCTCCTCGCAGGGGTTGCGCGGCTTTATGCAAAAGATTACCGCATACGACGTCAAGGATAAAACGTTCGTGCTGTGTATGAAGGGTATCGAGGTAAATACAGGCAAGCGCCTTTCCGAAGTATTAATCGAAAGCGGTATCGATAAAAACAAAATCGCCGTGTGGGTAGGGCCCGGGCATATTCAGGCGTTTACGCAGGGCATACCCAACTGTATGCTTATCGACAGCTATTCTGACGGGCTTAAAAAAGAGCTTGCACACGCGTTCAAAAGTAATTTAATACGCTTTTATTACGGCACTGACATAATAGGTTCGGAAATAGGCGCGGCGGCTAAAAACGTTTTGGGTATTGCCGCGGGAGTGCTTGACGGAAGCGGCTACGTCAGCTTAAAGGGACCCTTAATGGCGCGCGGCGCGTACGAGGTAGGCAAGCTTATAAAGGCTTTGGGCGGTGAATTCGGCTCGGCTTACGGGCTTGCGCACCTCGGCGATTACGAAACTACTCTGTTTTCCGAGTATTCTCACAACCGCAGCTATGGCGAGCTTATGGCAAAGGGCATTAAATTCGACAAACTTGCCGAGGGAGTTATGACCGCAAAGGCAATGAAAGAGCTTGGCGATAAATACGGCGTCGAGCTTCCCATAACCAATGCGGTTTACGAAGGCTGTTTCCTTGCAAATCCTTTCGAGGGCGGCAACGGCGCAAAGGCTTGTATGGACGTCATTTTAAAGCTGTTTGACAGAGAAACCAAGAGCGAATTTTATATCTAATTTAACAAACTGCGGAATTTAATTTCAAACAACGAAAATTTTAATACGGTATGCAAATACGGTTGCGTTTTCCGCGCAACCGTATTAAAATTTATAAGGTATTTTAACGAGGATATAAAGATGATAAGAAGCGATTTAAGAAACGTGGCTATAATAGCTCACGTCGACCACGGCAAGACGACGCTCGTCGACGCAATGTTGAAGCAGAGCCACACTTTCCGCGACAACCAGACGGTTGAAGAGCGCGTTATGGACAGCAACGCGATAGAGCGCGAGAGGGGCATAACCATTCTTGCGAAAAACACGTCTATAAACTATAAGGGCGTAAAAATAAACGTAGTCGATACGCCGGGACACGCCGATTTTTCGGGCGAGGTAGAGCGCGTAATGATGATGGTCAACGGCGTTCTCGTTCTCGTGGACGCGGCGGAAGGACCCATGCCGCAGACCAGGTTCGTCGTGCAGAAAGCGCTTGAAATGGGCCACCGCCTCATTATAGTCGTAAATAAAATCGACCGCCCAGACGCACGCTTGAATGAGGTTCAGGACGAAATTTTAGAGCTTTTGTTAGAACTCGACGCGTCCGACGACCAGCTTTTAAGCCCCGTCGTATGGTGTTCGGGCAGAGACGGCACGGCTACTTTGGATTTAAACGAGCCGGGCACGGATTTAACTCCGCTGTTTGAAACCATATTAAACCATATTCAGCCTATGGAGGCGGATACGGAGGGCGCGGCTCAGCTTCTTGTTTCGTCAATAGACTATAACGACTACGTCGGCAGAATAGGCATAGGGCGCATAGAGCGCGGAGAAATAAAGCAGGGACAAGCCGTTACCGTCTGCAACTACAACAACGTGCAGTTGAAGTCCCCCGGCAAAATAGTCAACCTCTATCAGATTGAAGGACTTGCCCGCACCCAGTGCGAGAGCGCAAAGGCGGGAGATATAGTCTGCTTTTCGGGACTTGAAAAAATCAATATCGGCGACACCGTGTGCGCGCCCGACTGTGTAGAGCCTCACAAATTCGTAAAGATAACCGAGCCGACCGTTGAGATGACCTTCTCCGTAAACGACAGTCCGTTTGCTGGTAAAGAGGGCAAGCTCGTTACAACCCGCCATATCCGTGAAAGACTTTTCAGGGAGCTTTTAAAGGACGTTTCGCTTCGCGTGGAGGAAACGGGTTCTGCGGACAGCTACCGCGTTTGCGGCAGGGGCGAAATGCACCTTTCGATATTAATTGAAAATATGCGCCGCGAGGGATACGAATTTCAGGTATCCACGCCGCGCGTAATGTACAAGGAAATAGACGGCGTTAAGTGCGAGCCTATGGAAAGATTAATCGTAGACGTCCCCGACGACGCTACGGGTGCGGTGTTCCAGAGTATGGGCAACCGCAAGGGCGAGCTTTTGCATATGAGCGCGATAGGCACGCGCACGCGCCTTGAATTTATCGTCCCCGCAAGAGGACTTTTCGGCTACAAATCGGAATTCCTCACTTCCACCAAGGGCGAGGGCGTAATGTCAAGCGTATTCTTCGAGTATCAGCCTTACAAGGGCGAGCTTCAAAGAAGAAACACGGGTTCGCTCATTGCGTTTGAAACTGGTGAAGCGGTAACGTACGGACTTTTCAACGCGCAGGGCAGAGGTTCCTTGTTTATCGGCGCGGGCACGCCCGTTTACGAGGGAATGGTCGTCGGCGAATCCCCCAAGAGCGAGGATATAAACGTAAACGTCTGCAAGACCAAGCACCTTACCAACACGCGTTCGAGCGCGAGCGACGACGCTTTGCGCCTTATAACGCCCAAGAAAATGAGCCTTGAAGAGTGCCTTGAATTTATCGGCGACGACGAGCTTTTGGAAGTAACCCCCAAGAGTATCCGCATAAGAAAGAGAATACTCGACAGCGAGCTGAGGGCCAAGGCGCGCGCCAAAGAGAAAAAACAAGATTAAATGCGTATATACTTCGCAATACGGTGTCGCGCTGTGGCAACCCTCGGTCATTTACGCAAAAGTAAACTCCCTCGGGTTTTCCTCGCGCTCCTTGTCTTGCTCGTATCTCCGCATTTAAGTGTTAGCTTTAAAATAGCATAATTTATCAACGCAAATCATATATATTTACCACCCGAAAAGGGTGGTATTTTTTTGTGAGGTTTTAAAATGGAAGAAGGGCATAATCTTAGCGTTGAACAGTGTAAAAGAGTTACGGCAACGGCAGTTACAGAGGTGGACGCTTTTTCGGATAAACAGATTGTTTTAAGCTATTCGGGCGGGCGCATAGTCGTTACCGGTTCGGGTATGAAGATAATAAACTTTTCAAAGACAAGCGGTTCGTTCTGCGCCACGGGCGAAATCAACGGCGTTCGTTACTTAGCCAAGGGCGGCAGTTTAAAACAAAAACTGTTTAAATAATTAATTCTACCACCAAAAACCACGCTTTTGCGTGAGGAGCTTGTATGCGCTTTTTCATTTTTATGATTTGCCTTTTCGTCGGCATAGTAAGCGGAGTCGTTTACGACGTTTTATACGTTGCGCGCGTCTGCCTGTGCGGTGTGGATAAAAAGGTCTACACGGTAAAAGACAGAGTTTTTATCGCCGCAGCCGATATTTTATATTGCCTTGTATTTGCGGCGGGCTTTATATTTACGTCCGTAATGTTCGATTTCGAAGGGCTAAGGCTGTATATGCTTGCCGGTTGTCTTATTGGCGCGCTTTTATATTTAAAAAGTTTCCATTTAATTGTTGCATTTTCCGCAAAGAAAGTTTATAATAAAGTCAGCAAATATACGGAGAGTAAAAGTGGACGAACAAAGGAAAAACCGCATCGCCGCGGCAATCACGGTAAACGTAATAATCTTAGTGATAATTCTGGTAAGCGTTCTCATTTATCAGCTGGTGGAAATAGTCGGCGCGTCAAGAAAGCGCGACGCATTAAAAGCGGAAATCGAAAAAACGCAGCAGATGATAGACGATAAGGAAAAGGATTTGGAATATCTCAAATCCGAGCAGTATCTTTTAGACTTATTATTCCAACAAGGGTATTACTTCCCCAAAAAATGATATGAAAATTTCGATAATAGACATAGGTTCAAACTCCGTCCGCCTTGCTACTTTTGCGGACGGAAAAACTTTATATAAGCTTATTCAGACCACGCGTCTCGGCGAGGGCTTGGCTAAAACGGGCTATCTTACGGACGCGGCGATAGAGCGCACCGCCCTGCAGGTTGAAAAATTCTACCGTCAGACTTTAGAAGAAGGTGCGGAAAAGGTATACGCCTTTTCGACTGCGCCTGCACGTGCGGCGGCAAACGGAAAGGACTTCGTTAAAAAAGTATACGAGCTCTGCGGCTTGGAGGTGGACGTAATAAGCGGCGTTACCGAAGCCGAAATAGGGCTTTTGGGCGCGCTCGGCACCGCGGACGGCGGTATGATAGATTTAGGCGGCGCAAGTACGGAAGTAACCGTTCGGGTTGACGGCAAGCGCGTCTACGCAAAGAGTGCGGATATAGGCGCGGTAAGGCTTTACGACGCGTGCGGTCGCGACAGAGCTAAGCTTGAAAAAATGATTGCGGACAAGCTTCCCTATTACGGCGACTTCACCGCGGAAAAATACGATATGTACGGCGTAAGCGGTACTGCAACCACGCTTGCCGCGTTAAAACACGGTTTAAAGGAGTACGACGGCGCAGTAGTGCAGGGCACCAAGCTTTCGGCGGAAGAGGTTGAATGCTACGCTTACGACCTTTTAAATACGCCCGTGGAGGAAATCAGTAAAATGCTCACGGTAGATTCCCGCCGTGCTGATATAATAGGCGGCGGCGCGTTGCTCCTTGCAAGACTTATTCAAAAGCTTAAGATAAAGAGTATAACCGTTTCCGACAGCGACAATTTAGAAGGCTACTATATGCTTAAAGAGATGGCAAAGTGAAACGTTGGAACTTTATATTAGCGTTAATCGTAACTTTGATTGCCTGTTTTGCCTGCGGAATAAAACTATGGCTTGCATACGACTTATGGGCGATTGCGTGCTATGCTGCGATATTTCTCGCGTTGCCTTTTGCAAGTCTTTTGCACGAGCTCGGGCATATGCTTTTCGGCGCAATATTTAAAATTAAAACCGTGCCCAAATTCTCGCTGTTCGGTTCGTCGTGCGTACGGCTTATTCCAAAAACGGATGAGCGCCTGCGCCCGAAATTGTTTTTCACCGCGGCGGGGGGCTTAGCCGTTAATTTGATAATTATTTTTATAAGCTCTATGCCGTTATATTACAGCGGATTGCCGACCTGGCTATGCGTGTTTTTGCCGTCGTCTGTATATCTCTATATACTTAACGATGTTCCCGCAAAAAATACGGACGGACTTGTTTGTAATAACCTTTTATACAACAACGACGAAGGTAAGGTTATGGTAGCCGTGCTCACCGTTCAGGCGCAGGTTTTAAACGGAAAGCCGATAGGCGAGGTGGACGAAAGTTTGCTTTTCGACCTGCCTCAAATTGAAGAGGACGACCAAAGCTTTATCGCCTTGACCGAGCTTCGCTACGAATACTGCAAAGCGAAAGGGGAAGAAGAAAGGGCGCAGGCGTACAAAGACAGATTTGACGAGCTACGTGAAGCATATCTTTAAGAATTTAACGAAGGAGGGAGTATATGCGTTATAAGAAACTGCTTGCCGTACTCGTTTGCGGGCTAATGCTATCCTCTATATCATTGGCGGGCTGTGATACGTCTGACCATAATCCGGCTCATAATCCCGCCGGTGAAGATATTACGGTAGATGGTATAGACAAGGAAGATACGTATACCTGGTTCGATTTGAATAAAACCGATTTGCCGAGCATGGAAGCTTGCCGACAAATTAAAGAGGGTATGAGTTTAAACCAAGTAATCGACAAGATAGGGAAACCGCAAAGAGATATCGGCTATGGAGCGGTCTTGTTTCAATTCGATTTAGCCGACGGCTCTGTCTTTACGGTTACTTTCGATAAAGACTTTAATAATGATTTGGACAAGTCGGATTACGATTGCTTAATCGTCAAAAATACGAATTTTGATTTGGATATTCCCGACATTTATTTTCCGTACTGCGGTTCTTTGAATTACCTCTATCCGTGGATAAACGCACTCAAAGAGGAAGATATAAAGCAAGTTCGCTTTGAGCGTGCGTTTATCGGCGTAGCGCCGTATCACCTCGAGGACGTTTCTTATTCGACCGATAGCGCGGATATTAAAAACGCTTACCGTCTTTTGTCTACACCCGTAATGGAAGTAAGTCCTTTGGAAGGGCAAGTAACTGGCGGCGGTTACGTAAAATACGATTTCGTTACGGCTAATAATCAAACTTACTCGATTAGAGTAAACAACAACGCCGTTTTCGTCAACGACCGGTATTATAAATTTGTTGGTAATTTTTACTATAAATTCGAGAACCCCGACCTCGACTGTCATTCGTTTATCACATACGAAACGCCGACTTTCGATAACTGCGAAGTATATACGTACGCGACCGAAAGCGTCAAAGTCGGAAATTTTGAAGGTTTGGGCGAGTTAGAGTTCCGCAAATACGAGGGCGTAATCGAGAACGCGCCGCACTACGTTTTAAAGAATTCCGAAATAAATCTATTGATTTTATCCAAAAATCAATTTATGGTCGAGGGTGAAGAAAATACCGTTATTTACCAAATAACGGGCGGTAAGGATTTCTCGGCGTTATTCGAGGACAATAACGGATAAGATACTTTAATTAAAAAAAGCGCGGCTTTCGCCGCGTTTTTTTAATTCATTCTGTAAAGCTTGCCGAAGCAGTGCGGGCAAAGTCCGTGCAAAACTTCCGCCTGAGTTTTGCATATATGGTTGCCGCAGTCGCCGCACTCTAAAAAGTTATCGTAGCCGTTAAAATTCCTTGCAAAACATTCGCCCTTTTTCATAAAAAAAGTATGTAAAATTTTTCCAAAAATATTCTTAAAACTATTTAACTATCGGTTTTATTCAGCCGTTCTTGACAGCAACGGAAGTATAGTGGTAGAATAAGTATATAATATGTCGGTGAATTTGTTATTAAATAATGTTTGGAGTATAAATGGAAGGAATATTGTTGAAAGATGATTGGAAAAAAGAAAGTGAAAGATGGCTTGGGATTATGATATTTTGCGTTTTGATAGGAGTTGGCGGAGCACTGGCTGTTTACTTTAAGGCGGTAACTGATACTCCTTTATCGGATGCGGTAAAATTAGCGATATTCTTCGGCGTTATGTTTTTGTTTTCCCTATACGGTTATCTTTACTGTATCTTATATAAAATTGAAGTGTATGAAGATAGAGTTATCAGGAAATCTTTATTTGGTACGAAAGAATATTTAATTCAAGATTTAATACCTTACACTTTTAAAAAATATAGTAACGTATCCGAACTATACGAATTTAAATCTAAAATTTATGGTAAAACGGTAAAGATTTATACGCGTTATTATGAGGAACTTGACGCAATATTAAAAGCTCATCAAACTCAAATGATTATTGATTAATATATATAAAAGCGGGACGCAATTCTGCGCCCCGCTTTCATAATTTAAGTATAAATTTTTGCAAATTTTTAGCTCGAAAAAGCGTTTAAATTTTGCGAATTTCTCTTCATTTTCTTGCTTTTGATTATATAATATGGTATAATAAAAGAGCATATAAAAAGCGTAATTTTCAAACCCCGAAAAGGGCGGAAAAATCAAGGAGTATTTATGCGTAAAAAAATCGAAACCAGCTACGACGCCAACTCGCTTCGCGCGCTCAAAGGTCTTGAACCCGTGCGCGAGCACCCCGGTATGTATATCGGCCCCACGGACGAAAAAGGTCTGCACTGCCTTGTAAGGGAAGTTATCGATAACTCTATCGACGAAGCGCTTGCGGGCTATTGCGACACGGTTGACGTAATTATCACCGCGGACGGTTCGTGCACCATTAAGGACAACGGAAGAGGCATACCTACGGGTATCAACAAGCAAACCGGCATAAGCGGCGTAGAGCTTGCGCTCACCAACTTAAACGCGGGCGGCAAGTTCGGCGGCGGAAAAAAGGCGGGCGGCTATAAAATTTCGTCCGGACTTCACGGCGTGGGCGTTTCGTGCGTAAACGCGCTTTCGGACACTCTTATTGCCGAGGTTTGCCAAAACGGACACAGGTTCCGTCAGGTTTACCATTGCGGTATTCCAGAAAAGCCCCTTAAAGTCGTCGGCAAGACCAATGAAACGGGCACGATGATTACTTTCCACCCCGACGCAACCATACTTGAAACGGTAGAGTTTAATTACGATACTTTAAAAACGCTCCTCCGCGAGCTTTCCTATCTCAACAAGGGTTTAAAGCTGACTTTAACCGACCTTCGCGGCGGCAAGGAAAGGCACGACGAGTTCTGTTACGAGGGCGGCGTAGTTCACTTTATCGAGGACATAAACAGGGGCAAGTCAGTTCTGTTTGAAAAGCCCGTGTACTTCGAAGAGCAGGAGGGCGACGACAAATTCCTCGAAGTAGCTATCCAGTACAACGACGGCTATTCGGAACAGATTTTCCCCTTCTCGAACAATATCCGCCAGCCCGACGGCGGCACCCACCTCGACGGCTTTAAAGCCGCGCTTACGAAGGTAATCAACGACGCAGGCAAAAAGCTCAATATTTTAAAGGAAAACGAAAAGCTTTCCGGCGACGACGTGCGCGAGGGCATAACGGCGGTCGTGTCCGTTAAGATAGCCGACGCCCAGTATGAAAGCCAGACCAAGGCAAAGCTTTGCTCCACGTATGTAAGAAGTTTCGTACAAAAGGCTGTTACGGACAAATTCGGCACTTACCTTGAAGAACACCCCGGCGAAACAAAAGAGCTTATAATGCGCTGTATAACGGCTCAGCGTGCGCGTGAGGCGGCAAGACTTGCCCGCGAAGAAACTCACCGCAAGGGCGTTTTAGAGAGTACCAAGCTCCCCGGCAAGCTTGCGGACTGCTCGGACAAGCGTGCGGAGCTTTGCGAAATTTATATAGTAGAGGGCGACTCCGCAGGCGGTACCGCAAAACAGGGCCGCGACAGACGTTTACAGGCGATAATGCCCCTCCGCGCAAAAAT
>JAIDRY010000114.1 GCA_029061465.1 Clostridia bacterium | reverse complement strand
ACGCACAAACAAAATCTTTCAATCTCGGCGACGTTGCGGAAACCGAAACTATAAAGAACGTTTGCTCGCAGGAAACGAACACTCAGATTTGGGGCGCAGGCAGAAATTATTACGACGACAAGTTTAATTCAAGTACTACTAATTTTAGGGAATTACCTCTTAATTTAACCATACAAACGCTTGACGGAGTTATGTACTTCTCAGATGCGGGTACGTATCGCTTCGGACTTAAAGGCAGGGGTGACGTTGCGCTCTATCTTTCATATGATAACGGCGCCACCTGGGAAAATGCCGTAAATATTTCAAGACCTGCCAACGGCGGTACCGCATACGTTACAGGGGAGTACTCCGATCACACGTTTACCACAACAAAAAATTACGTTCATTTTAAGGTTGTACTTCTCGTTAAAAACAACTGGCAGGATTTCTTCGGTATTGGCGTATCCGCACAGAAATCAGACGGCTCTTTCCCTGCATTCTCAAATGCTGCAAATGCTATTCCGAATGCTTTGGTTGAACTTGACAAAACAATCAAGGAAGAATCGGCTAAGAAATTTGAAACGGAATACCATTTTAAGAATGAATATAAGTATAATTACACATCAGAAAATAAAATCTGGGCTTCGGGTAATAAGCTTGTTTCTGTAAGTCACGGATCTTGGGATAACACGAGGCTAATCGATTTTATGTTCGACGGAAAAGCTGATACTTGGTATCATTCTGCACAAAACGTATTTATAACCGAAGATAAACCGTTCGAGCTTGTAGTTGATCTCGGCTCTTTATGTACGGTCAACCGCGTTTACTTCAACGGATACACGGGTAAAGTGGGTAATAACGGTATGGTTAAAAGCTTCAAAATATACGGTAGTACAGATGGTAAAAATTTTGACACGCTTGTAACCGAAGTGACCGATTCACCTGCTAACGCAAAAAATATGTCGTTTGACTTTGATACAGTCAAAATCAGGTATTATAAGCTCGTAGTTACAAAGACTGATAACGGCAGATATTTTGCAATGAACAGCATAGTGTTCTCAAATTATCAGGCTTTCTCAAACGGAATGATCGTTTCACCCAGTGACTTCTGCGTAAGATACACAGGGAAATGGAATACTGAAACTACGCTTAGTAATTTCGGTATTGTTTATAAGGCAAATGCAGGAGATAGCGTAGAGTATCACTTTACGGGAACCAGAGTTGCTTATTTTGCAGATAAGTCGTCGGATTACGGTACTGTCGATATCTTTATAGACGGTAAATTAGTTGCCGCAAACGTTGACTTGTCAGCTGAAAATGCGGGCTATGACAGCACCGTCGTAGACCGTTACAATATCAAGGTTTCTGAATGTTCGCTTGCCTATATCTATACGGGCGATGCGCTTGAAGAGGGCGACCACGTCATCAGGATAGTGGGAAAGAGCGGCAAATTCAACGTTGACTCGTTCGCTTATTGGAACTAACAAATAAAATAATTTAAACAGCGGAACTTTTTACGAGTTCCGCTGTTTTTAGATATATAAAGAGGCAACCGTAATGGTTGCCTTAATTGCTTATGGTGCGGACGAAGGGACTTGCGCCTTTAGCGGCGCGCACGGTTGACAGCAAAAACTTATTGCTGTCAAGTCTGTATTAGTTTACGCAGACCTGCGCCGAATAAATCCGGCTTGCCTTCCCTCAAGTCCCTTATTGTCGGCCAAGAAATAA
Source organism: Clostridia bacterium (assembly GCA_029061465.1). Classification (GTDB taxonomy): domain Bacteria; phylum Bacillota; class Clostridia; order Christensenellales; family Borkfalkiaceae; genus Coproplasma. The sequence continues at coordinate 72 of JAIDRY010000114.1, read as the reverse complement.
ATACAGAGGTTGCCATTTTAGCACCTCTGTATTTATGGTGCGGACGAAGGGACTTGAACCCCCATGGTTGCC
>JAIDRY010000113.1 GCA_029061465.1 Clostridia bacterium | reverse complement strand
CCTTACCGTCTTTTTGATGGGTAACTGGGGCGTGTTGGTGCGCACTGTTTTTTATATAATCGGCGGGGCGGGAATAGCCGCTTCGCTTACGGTTTTCTTTCTGAACAAAGAAGCACTGCTAAAAACCGCGTTTATAATAATCATAATTTCTGCGGTGTTTCTCGCCGTATTTATTGCGGTAGGTGAAATTTTCCGCTTTGACGAATATGAAAACGACGTGGATAAAATTAAAGCACTCACTAAAATAATCGAGGATACGGGCGCGTGGGGAATGGCGGTATTTTTCCTAATACAGGTTTTGCAGGTGGTAATTCTTCCCCTGCCCGCCGCGGTGTGTTATATCCCGGGCGCAGTAATATGGGGGCCGCTTACGGCAACGCTTCTTGCCTCGGCGGGAGTGCTCGTCGGCTCGGTTATCAACTATGCGATAGGCAAGTTCTGGGGCAAAAAGGCGGTCGTGTGGATTGCGGGCGAGGAAACCACGCAAAAGTATACGGCGTACTTAGGCAAGCGCGGTAAGGGCATATTTCTTATTATGCAGATTTTGCCGTTCTTCCCCGACGATATTTTATGTATGGTCGCGGGCTTGACTTCGATGAACTTTGCGTTTTTCACCTTGACGATAGTTTTAGTGCGTCCGCTCATTATAGCCGCGTACTGCTATCTCGGAAGCGGAACTGTAATTCCGTTTGAGGGCTGGGGCATTGCGGTGTGGATTATTATATTTATAGTCTGTATTGCGCTTGCCGTGCTTTCGTTCAGATATCAGGAAAAAGTGGAGAACTGGCTTGTAAATAAATTTTCCGCCAAAAAGAAAAGGGAGACGGCAGAAACTTCGACGGAATTGGAAGATAACATTCCGCCCGATAAATAATAAACTTAAAGCGCCCCACTGCGTGAAACTTCACGCAGTGCGGCGCTTTTTCATATTATGTAGTAATTGAGTTTTTACTTGGAGAAACACTTTGGATGGAATGGCTTAACAATTTTACGGGCTGGCAGCTTGCGCTTATGGGTACTGGGTTTACCTGGTTTATGACTGCGCTGGGCGCTGTGCTCGTTTTTATATTTAAAAAAGTAAACGCAAATACTTTTTCGTTTATGATGAGCAGTGCGGCGGGGATAATGCTTGCCTCAACTTTTTTCTCGCTCCTTATGCCCGCAATGGATATGGTGGAAGAATATCCTTATCTCATACTCACCTGCGGATTTATTCTCGGCGGCGCGCTGATAATTGTAACCGATATCGTAATAAACAAGCTACATATGTTTGCGGGCAATGCAAATAAGCGCGGTTGTGCGGTAATGTGTATTGCCGTTACCATGCACAATATTCCCGAGGGAATGGCTGTCGGCGTAGCGTTCGGCGCGCTCGCTTCGGGGCAGACGGTGGAAGCGGTTGCGGCGGTAATGCTTGCCGTCGGGATAGGAATACAAAATTTTCCCGAAGGGATGTGCGTTGCTTTCCCCCTACGTGCAAACGGACTGTCGCGCACAAAGTCCTTTCTTATAGGTCAGTTTTCGGGCGCGGTGGAAATAGTGGCGGGCGTTGCGGGCGCGCTTGCGGTTACCGCCGTCCAAGGCATACTTCCGTGGGCACTGGCTTTTTCCGCAGGCGCAATGATTGCGGTAGTCTGTTCCGAGCTCATACCCGAGAGCTTTGCGCAGGGTAAGGTCAAAGCGACGATAGGGGTTATCAGCGGCTTTGCGCTGATGATGATTCTCGATTTGGCTTTCGGCTAAAAGTATAATTGTAAAAAAATACCGCAAAATATCGGTATGGATAAAACTGATAAAAAGACGGCGGTGGTCGTCGGCGGCAGCTCGGGTATAGGGTACGAAACCTGTTTAAGGCTTTGCAACCGCGGCTGGAACGTAGTCAACGTTTCGCGCACGCCCTGCAAAATTTCAAAGGTAGAAAGCGTCGCCGCGGATGCGGCGGCGGGTTACGCCCTGTCGGATGCTATTGACAGCATTGCTGAAAAGCACAGCATATCCGCGCTGATATACAGCGCGGGCTTTTCTATGGCTGCGCCCATAGAGTATGCGAAAGAGAGCGATTACAGGTACCTTTTCGACGTCAACTTTTTCGGCGCTTTGAAGAGCGTACAAGCCGTAATTCCGCATTTCAAGAGTAAGGGCGGAAGAATAGTTTTGGTGGGTTCGCTCGGCGGCGACGTCCCCATATGTTTTGACAGCTTCTATTCTGCATCCAAAGCCGCGTTGGAAATGTTCAGCCGTGCGGCGTATTCCGAGCTTAAACCCTACGGAATAAAGGTTACGGGCTTACTTCCGGGCGGTACGGCAACTAACTTTACCAGTAAGCGCAAGGTTTATCCCGAAGAGGAAAACCGTTCTTATTCGGGTAATGTAAACCGCGCCGTCGCCGCGCTTGCAAATATGGAGCAGAGCGGGATGTCCCCCGCCGCGGTTGCGGAAATTATTTACGAAATTCTTATAGCGGAC
>JAIDRY010000112.1 GCA_029061465.1 Clostridia bacterium | reverse complement strand
GCGCATATATTATCAATAATTATTTTTTAGATATAAAAAAAACACGGTCAACTGATGTTGACCGCGTTTGAATTTTCAATTTAGCTTATTTTGCCGTATCTGTCATACACACCGTCGGATTCACCGGCACCTTCCACTTTTACTTCGATATTCAAAGGAATGGATTGGGTTGCAACGGTTTTCTGTCCGCGGCCTGCGCGTCCTCTTACAACGGGTTCCTGAGCAGAACCGGGACGAACGTAAACCTGCTTTGCATTTGCGGGCATCTCGTCGTCATAGGAAACGGGACGTACGTAAATCTGCCTTGAAGGCTGCTGCTGAACGGGCTCGCGGTGAGCACGCGTTGCAGGTGCGGGTGCAGGTGCGTAATGCTGTTCGGGTGCAGGCTGAGGAGCGGGTTGCTCGTAAACGGGCTGAGGAGCGGGCTGTTGCATTACAGGTTGGGGAGCAGGTTGCTGTACAGGTTGTACGGGTTGCTGCTGAACAACGGGCTGTTGCATAACCGGCTGCTGCATCATAGTTTGCTGCATCGGACACGTCATCGGCTGTTGCATCATCGGCTGCTGCATCATCGGAGCCATAGGCTGTTGCATCATCGGCGACATCATCTGAGGCATCATAGGCTGCTGCATCATCGGTGACATCATGGGCATCTGAGGCATCATAGGCTGCTGCATCATCGGTGACATCATCTGAGGTACGGGGATTGGCATTATTATTGGCATCTGCGGCTGGGGTGCAGGCGCAGGAGCCGGAGCGGGTGCAGGTGCCTGAATAAAAATCACGGGCTGGGGCGCAGGAGCCGGAGCAGGTGCGGGTGCCGGAGCGGGCATCTGAACGGGAGCCGGAGCCGGGGGAGCCTGAACAATAATGGGTTGAGGCTCGGGTGCGGGGATATTTACATAAATAGGGTCAAGCTGTTCCGCATTAGGGTCATTAATAAGCTGTGCTATCTGCTGTTGGGAAAGTCCTTGCTGTCCCGCAGAAGCTTGTATTGTTATGGGTTGGGTTGTAGTTTGTACTTGTGCCACTGGCTTTACCTCCTCCCTCGCTTTCGGCGCAGGGACATCTGAAAATACCTGTAAGTCCTCATCATGCTGTTGAGCTTTAGCTTTTTTCTTTCTGGAGCTTCGGACAATTAGAAGCGCCGTCGTTATAATCGCTAAAACCAGAAGAACTCCGACGAGAGCAGTTATTGCAATCGCCCAGGTTTCTCCGCCTGTCAGTGCATTCCAAAACGTTTCAAACACTTTAATCCTCCTAGCTGAAAATACTTATGCTCATAGATATGATAATATTTATGAAGTGATGTGTTCCTATTATCACCTATAAATATCGATTTGTCAAGCCCTTTTTTGAATTTTTTTTAGTTTTTTGACGATTTTTTTTGATTTTTATTGAATTTTTGATTAAAAAATCAGAAAGGCGGCACGTAAACCGCACCGCCTTTCAAGACTTTACAGCTTATTTTTTCTTATGGTCAGGGGTTACGTTTATCGTATTTCCGTCAGGGCTTACGATTTTAACCTCTACGTTTACAGGCTGCTGAGCCTGCTGTACGGGCACCTGCTGAACCTGTTGCACAGGAACTTGCTGGGGCGCTGCCTGAGGTTGTACGTATACCGGCTGCTGAGGCGCTACCTGCTGAGGCTGTACGTATACAGGCTGAGGTGCTGCCTGCTGAGGAGGCTGCATTATAACCTGAGGACGCTGTGCGGGAGCTTGCTGGATTATGATGGGCTGTACCGAACGCACGGGCTGAGGAATGATAACGGGGTCGGGTGCCGGTGCTTCAATTACTTTCTCAACTATCTTCTTACGCTTAGGCAACAGCAAGATGATAAGAAGTTCAAGTAAAGCAAGCGCTAGCAACAACCAGCCGAGAATGCTCCAGATATTTGTGCTTTCACGGTAAATGCTGAGGGTTATCGTCCTGAGTGCGGGAACACCATCATACGCAGAGGCACTTGCACGCGCATTCGGATTAGCCTTTTCGTAAATATCAATGGTTACTTCGTTATAACCCGTTTTAAGATTATCAGCACCCTTGATTACGTAATCGAGAAGGTCCTCGTTGATTTCAACCTTGAGGGTCAGCTTGCTGACACCCGATTTTACGTTATATGCGTAGTCGTCTACCGTAGGCTTGTAATCGTTTGCAAGAGCTTCGATTTCCTGCGCACTGAGCTTATCGGGAGCCAGTACCACACGCTCTACTACGAATACGACCGTTCTGAAATGACGCTCATCGCTCGACGTAATGTTCACGCAGAATACGTTTACACCGTAGCTGAGAGGAATCTTGTTAACTTCCTTCGAGCTTGAAGCCTCTACCATTACCTCGTCTTTCGCATCGCCTTCGGTCTTCTTTACAATTTCGTAAGTGCCGGGTTTAGCGTTTCCGCTCCCTGCAAGCTCAACGAAGAAGTCGAGAGTCGAAGTTCTGTAATCAACGGTCTTGGAAAGGTAAGCCGTGGAAGACGTCGTTGCTTCAAACAGCGTTTTGTAACCGAACACGCCGTTATCACCGGCAACGTCGCCTTTAATAACGATGTTAGCATCGGTGCTGCTTGAACGCGCTCTGAAGTATACAGAGTAAACCGCCCAGTTGCTTTCATCGTCGGGACCCATTACATTGGGCTTAACCGTAATCTGAACTCTAGATTCCGAGCCGGATGCTAACAGGGTCTTCAAATCAACTGTTCCGGTAACGCTACCCGTACCGCTCGAATTGCCAAGCAATTCGATAATTGCATCTTCCGTATCGGTCCTTGCAATCATCTCCGTAGCATGGTCAATATCATCTACGTCGATATAGAACTTATCGTGCTTACTTACTTCGTTGGCATCTTTGGTGTTAATCTTGTTGCCGTTTTCGTCGAAGATATCGTAGTCGCCTACTTCAAGGTACGAAAGGCGGGGCTTCGAGCTTGCACGCACGAGTTCAACATTATAAGTAGTCGTTTCGCCGTCAATAGTAACGGTAACAGGAACGATTTTCTTTTCGCCTTCCTGTACGATAATCGACGCGTTGGTCGAGCCCGTACCCTTATTGCCTCCGTTAATGGTAACTTCCGCTCTGGAATCCTGGGCCGTTGCGCCGAGGGTTACCGCAGAGTTGCCGTTGCTCGGCAAGCGTACCTTATAGTACTTGGTATCGGGGTCGAAATCGGCAATCAAGGTGCCGTTTACAAGGAGCTCTTCAAGTCCTAACAACTCGCTCTTGGGCTCACGCTTAATATTGAATACGTAAGCGTTAGCACCGTCGGCGTTAGAGTTATCCTCCGCTACGCCCCAAACGCGAATATTACATACGCCGTCGGGTTCGGGAATTGTATAATTACCGTCGCCTGTTCCGTTGTATTTTGTTGAACCTTTTGCATAAACACTTGCAACGACGGTTACCTTATCAACAAGATAAGGAACTGTTATTTCTACGGGGCTGTTGTAGCTTGCAGGTACCGTGGTATGGTACTGCTTGCCGTCGCTACCCGTAATAACTAAACTCGTTACATCGTAGTTGCTGTCAAGAACGATAGGTTCCTGTGAAATGGTTACTTTATAAATTCTCTTATTGCCCGCTTCGGCAGTAACTTCTATCTGGTAAGTATGAGCATTTGACCTGTCGTCAAGCAACATGAAGTCATAGTTGCCGTTACCGAGTACGGTTGCAAGGTCTGATTCGGGAACACCGTTTACGTTAACGTTTACGGATGCGCCTGCACCGTCAACCTGTATAGTATAGTTGAGACGCTCGGGGTCGAAATCACCTTCGTTGAAAGGTACGACCTTGCCGCCGATAGTAATTTCAAGGGATTTGAGGTGGTCTTCGGTATCCTTTTCCTTTCTGGTGATATTAAAGGTATACCACTCACCTGTCTTGCCCCACTCATCGCCGTTATCCGAATTAGCGCGGACTTTAATTACGTTTTTACCTTCATCAAGGGTAACCGTATGGGTATGAATTTTATTAGCAGCGTCGGCAACGGTAAATTTGCCGCTGCTCTGTGACTCTACTACCGTATACGTGCCGTCAACGGTAACTGTAAACAATGCCGATTTGATTGCGTTGGGTACTTCGAACGTGTAAGTATGTTCGTCCTGGTCAAACGCATAATCCTTCGAAATTTTATTGCCGTCGTTGGTTATATCAATCTTGATTACGGAATTCTTTTCTTCAACGAGGTAAATTATGAACTGATAATTCATATTACCTGCGTCGGAAGATGCACTGAGCGTATAGGTATTTTTACCAATTGCAAGTGCGCCGTGGAATACGTAAGGCCAGCTTGCTTCCGCAGGCTCGGCAACAAGTCCCGTATTGGTAACCGTTGCGCCGCCGGTTGCGTTTGCTCTTATGTATACATACGAGCCTACGCCGTCTGTATCTTTAAGATTAATGGTCGTAGTAAATGTATGCGTAGGCTTGTCGTAATCCGAAGACGTAAATACGTCGCTGTACATACCCGCTTTGGGAGCAAACTCTAACTTCTCGAAATCACCCGAAATAACCTTTTCGGTTACGGTTATGATGTAAGAACTTGCAGGACCCGCCTCAGGAGTAACCGATACGGTATAAGTCTTAGAGTTGCCGGTCTTTTGCGTGTAGGTAAAGGTATGGTCTGTGCCTTCTGGACTGCCGTCACCGGATATGGTTGCACCCGTTGCGGTAGTACTTGCCGTGATGACGAGCGCCGAGCTACTCTTATCCGCGGGCTTTTCAAGCTCGACGGTGTATTTGAGAGTATCGGGGTCAAACTTCAAATCGTAAGGTTCGCCGTCAATCGTAAGGGTGAGCGAAGTAAGCTGACTGTTGGTGTCCGCCGCCGTCCTCGTAATAGTGATTGTATAATCGTCGCCCTTTGCACCTGTGTCTTTATCAGCCACGGCGTAAATGGTAATAGTATTTGCGCCTACGGACAGAGCCTTACCGGTCTTGGTATGGGTGTTGGTACCGTCGGTTGCTTTGGTAAACGTACCGTCGGTGGGTGATTTTACAACTGCGTAATCGCCGCTCGTCAATACCGAAATATCTACGGTATCAGTTGCGTAAGGTACGGTTACGTTATAAGTCTTTGTAGCCTTATCATAGCTGAAGCCTGTCAAAGCAGTGCCGCCGGAAGTCAACGTAATGTTGTCGATAGCGTTGTCCTGTTCAAGAAGCTTGAGCTCTAAATTGTAAACGGTATTGCCCGAAGTAGACGAAGCGGTAATCGAATATTTGTTCGTACCGAAAGCAAGCGTGCCCTGATATTCGTCGCTACTCAAAGTAAGATTGGAAAGGTTTTTAACCTGCGTTTCCGAAGGGTACTCTACCTTTATGTAAATCTTGTCGCCTACGTCAAGCCCGTCGGTACCGATAACGAACGTACGAGTATAAGTTCTGGTTGCGTTATTGAACTGGTCGACGGGGTCTATAAGGGACTCCCACGTACTTCCGTTATCCTTAGAGAATTCGAACTTAGTAAACTCACCTTTTTTAATTAAGTGAATTACTGTTATGTTATAAGTCGTTGCGCTACCTGTTTCAGGAGTAACTCTTACATGGTATGTAACCGAATTTTGCGAGTTTTTAGTGAAATTAAAGGTATTTACCTTATCATTAGGATTAGGATTAGGGTAAGTTACCGTTGCTTTGTCACTTGCAGCTTCGGCAAACAGCTCAACCTGAGCGCTTGCCCTGTCATTGCACTCAATTTTGATTGTATAATCATACTTTGACGAATTGAACGCAACAACGTTGCCGTCGTTATCTACGAAGTTTGTTTTAACTCCGTCTATCTCAACGTAGAGGCTGTCAAGCTCGCTATTGCTATCCGGCTTCTCCCTCTTAATATAGAAAGTGTATTCGGTACCGTCAGAGGCAAGACCGCTTATTGCGTTATTGCTGACTGCGTGAATTTTTATAGTGGTAACACTACCCGCCGTAAGGTCTACGTTAGACGAATGCTTAGTAGTATCGGTAGCCGACCTTGTAAACTTAGTGCCCGAACCGCTACCCTTACATACATAGGCGTACGAACCGTCCGTAGTTGCATCAATAGTTACAGCACTTATTGAGGAATCTACTACTATGGGGTCGGTAGCAGAACCGTAGGTATCAGTTCCCGTACTGAACGAGAACGAACTGGAAATATCCGTTCCTCCGTTGGTGAGCGTAAGAGCGGTAATGGTTTTAAGGTTTTCTACGAGAGTAATGTTGAACGTGTACGTCGTTTTGCCGTTTGCGTTTGCCGCAAGCGAGTAGGTGTTAGAACCGAATGCCATTACGCCAGAATAGACGTTAGTCGAACCCGACTCTGCGCTGAGCTTGCTGATATCCGAAACACTTGCTTCGTCCGACAAGGCAACTCTTACGTAGAATTTGCTGGTACCGGGGGTTACCGTGGGGGTTGCCGTTGAAATATTGATAGTTCTTGAAATAGTAGTGCCTGAAACAGTGTAGTCCGACGAAGTTCCGGGTTTTACTTCCGCCCAACTTGAACCGTCGGTGGAAACTTCAAGCTTGGTGAAGTCGCCCTTGTCAATCTTGCGGCAAATTTTAATTTTATAATCGTTTCTCACACCCGCTTCAGACGTACAGGTTATGGTAACATCCTGAGTATTTTCGGTTTTACCCGTAAGGTCAAACGTAACCGGCATACCAGTCAAGTCTGACTTTACGCCCTCAACTGACGAAGTGGTAGCTTCACGCGTTGCGTCGATAGTGAACGAAGCCGAGCTGCGGCCGTTCTTCTTAACGTAAATATAATACTGGTTTGTCTCTTTGTCGAAAATAATGTCCGTTCCATTGGATTGTTTATTCTTGAACGGCACAACTGCACCCGTATCATCTTTAATTACTAAAGATGAAAGGAAGTTGTTTGTATCTTTTTTCGCTCTGGTAATCTTAATAGTATATTTAGTTCCGTCTGCGCCTGCGCCGTTATCAGCTTTAGCGTAGAATACGAAAGTTGCGGTTCCACCATTGGTATCATTTCCAATAGTTCCCGAGCTAATCGTATGGATAGTACCGTCCGTCGTCGACCTTGAAAGTCTGTTACTCGTACTGGTATTGTATACGTACGCGTAAGTTGCATCCGTAGTTACGGTGAAGTCAACCGATTTTACCGAGTTGGGCACCTTTAAATCGTATGAAGTAGTTGTCTTACTGAATGTATACGCAGGAGTAGCGTCGGCAGAATTAGTAAACGCTATGTTTTCAATAGTGTTCTTCTTTTCGAGGAGTTTAATCTCGAAGGTATATGTTTCGCCGCCACCGTCACTGCTTACTGCAAGCGTAAACGTGTTGGTACCTATGGCAAGCGTACCTTTATATCCGCTGCCGCCCGACGTGGTAAGTCCGCCGCCCGGAGTAACCGTAGCGTCAGTGGGGTCCTTAGTTGCGGTTATGTAAACTTCGGTGCCCGGGGCGTAAGTTGAAGGAGCATATTCTACTGCGTATTTCTTCGTCGCAGTCGTGTAATGTGTATCGGTCAAAACGTCAGTTGCGGTGCCCGAAGCGGTATACTTAATAGTAAGCGCACTGAACGACGCCTTAGTAGTTACCTTATTTACGAGAACGGAATACTCTTTTGTGTTACCTGCTTCGGCAGTTACTTTTACAAAATAAGAGCCTTCCGTCTGGTTATCAGTTGTGGGAACTGCTCCGTAAGAGCCGGTACCTTTCTTCAACTGCGCAGTAGCGCCGTCGGCAAGAGTAATGTTGAACTTACCTTGATACTTACAAGCCGAACCCAAATTGAAGTTATAGTCATTTGGACCGGATTCGGAATTATACGTTTTTTTGTCGGTGTTACCCGTCATCGTAAGGCCGGTAATTGCGGTGCTTACGCTTTTAACCTCAAAGTCGAACGTATAGACCTGGGTTGTAGTGCCGTCTTTTGCGGTTGCAGTAAACTTAACGCTTGCACTAGGCTTGGGCGAGCTTGAAAGCCCAGATATTGTAATTGTAACCGCACTACCACTTGAAACGGTGGTTGAAGGTGAAGTCGTGCAGCCTGTGGGCGTTATGCCTACACTTGTGCTTGCACCGTATCCGCTGAGTACAGTCGGAGTAAGCTTGATTGATGAGGAATCGGAAGGCACATATATCTTATACGTAAACGTATCCTTATCGAAACTAGTGGTCGTATCACCTTTTTGATATCCTATATAAGTTACGCCCGTAGTGGGTGACGTAACCGAAACTTCAACGTCATCAAGCCTTACGTAAGAGCTTGTAACTACTAAAGTATAAGTCTTTTTCGTAGTCTTGTCTTCCGCCGTTACAATTATATTAAACGTCGTTTCACCGGTGTTGCTAAGGGAGAAAGTTGCATCAGTATCGTTCGTTACTTCGGTGCCGTTAATTTCAATTTTTGCACCGGTCGAGCCGTCCGTCCATTTGGGGTGAAGAACGAAAACGTTGTTTAAGTTCTCGCTGCCGCTCGTAAACGTCATAGTTGTTTTAAGGTCATCACCGGAGTAAGACTTAGAAACGAGACCGTCACTCGCACCTAACGAAGCAAGTTCACCTACGGTGTTCGCCTCACGACCGCCGAATTTTACGGGAGTACAGGAAAGTAAACCGTCTTCGTAACCGGACGCTGAATCGGTAGGTTCGTACCCGGCTTCGTCCGTAAACATAATCTGATTATCACCACTGTTAGTAATTCCGAAAGTAACGTTAGAACCTGAGAAGGTTGAGCTTACTCGTATAGGAACGGTTATAACTATCTCATCACCACTTGCAACAAGCCATTCACCGCCGGCGCCCATGGAATTAAGACTCAGACCCAATTTAAAATAACCCGAGGTCTCTAACTCATCATGCGTAGTGCTAGTGTCATATTCCTCAGGGTCAACATTATCACTCCACACCATCTTATGAACTCGGTTGCCTTTTTTATCAAGCGTATAGTCAACGCAAAAGTCTTTTGCCGCAGTCTTATCGTACTTTCCGTCCGCTGTAACTGGACCTATAAATAAGTCGATAGACGACCAAGCTAAGTCCTTACGCTTAGAGGACAGCGTAATTGTAAGCGTAACTGTACCGCCGGGGACAAGTTCGTCGGTATCCGTTTCAATTTTTACGTCAGACATTACATCAATAGCAGAGGCACTTTTGTTACTGCCTGACGTTTGAAAAGCCATACCGAAAAACGCCACCGATACAAACGTTACCGCGGCAATAAAAATAGCGAGTAGTGATTTTTTAATTGTATTTAACTTTTTGCTCATTATAACTCCTCTTGGCAGGGCGCAAAAATCGCGCTCTGCCAAAGGTAAAAATTACAGTTTGTTTATTTATTCTTCTGTTGCCGGTGCGTATACAAAAATTACTACCGTATCACGCTCTTCGGCACGACTATGTGCTTCATATTTCGTATAACCATCTATAACAGATTTACCGACAATTATAGAAATCATTACCGAAAGGTCAGCGTTACCAATTGCACCGTTGTTTCTGACGCGCGCGGCGAGGCGGTAATCAGCGGTGTCAAATGAAGATTTACCCGAAACGACCGAGCTTACCTTCGATGCGTCAGCATTATTTAACCTTCCATCATTACTTAAATCACCTAATACGGAAAGATAAACCACGTCAATGGGATTTTCAGCCGAGCCAAGCTCCATACGCCAACCCGTACCTACAAATAAATTCTCATCCTCCATTTTATCCGCAAAGTCTGCCGTAGGCGCGCCATGGTCGTAAACCAACACTCCCTTAGCATTGTACAGCGAAAGTAACGGAAGAATACTCGGCTTTATGTTTTCAAGGAATTCACCTATCATAGTTCTACAAGGGATACCGCCGAGAACTATCTCAGTATTCCAGTTCTTATCGTCGACTCCGTGGACGAAATCATACTCTATATAAGCACGCCTGTAAATGGCGTTACCGCCTTTTAACTCCTCAAAAAGGAAGAGATAACTTGAATCTTCAGTAAGCTCGATAACTTCAAGCGCGGCCAATATAACCGTGTAGTCCTTAGAGTTGCCCGCCGCTGCAATAACCGTTACTATATAAGTACCGGGCTTATACCAAGTATCCTTGGTAGTATCGTCATAAGTAATAGAGGTATCGGGTTCGGGAGTACCCTCGCCTTCACCACCGGAAGCACCTTCACCACCGGAAGCGCCTTCGCCTTCGGGAACTTCGGGAGCTTCAACCTTTTCTTTAATTTTAACGGTTGCGCCTTCGGGGAATACGATTACAAACTGAGCTTCGAATATGCTTTCCTTATCAAGGTAGAAATAGAAGTCCGCATCGTTTTCGGTAGCCTTTGTGCCGTCAGTTGTGTAAACGGTTTCGCTATGACCTACCGCAGTAATTTCTATACTTACGTCAGTGCTGAGCGTTGCAAAGGTGATGACGTAATCTTTAGTATGTGTACCGTCCGCGGCGGTTACGGTAAGGGTAACCTTTGCGGCGTTTTCAGGGGAATCAGGCTTTTTAATGCCTGTTACCACAAAGCTACCTTCATCATTGATAGAGTTAGCAGATACCGTGCAATTTGACTCCGAAATAGCTATAGTTTCCGCTGCGCCGTAGTCTTTTACAAGAGTTGCGGACAATGTAGCCGAGGAGCCGTTAGCTGCTTCATCACCTGTTGCCTCGGGCACATTTACGGTGTATTCAAATGTTTCTTTGTCAAATCCGTCTTCATCTAACTGTAAACCAAGCGAGGAAGAATTTGACCAGCTATCATCCGTTGCCGTAATTAAGCTTAAACGGACGTAGGATACCGTTATTTCAACTATATAAGTTTTAGTTGCCTTACCCGACGGTGAAGTAACATGTACGACTACCTTGTCGCCGTGGTCAGGACGTTTAGGAAGGGTTATAGTGCCGTCACTGTCTAACGTACCTGAAGGCACGTAATTATCAAGGTCGGCGGCTTCCGTTGCGTTAGGAACGCCTACTTTTATAACCGTATATTTAACGTCAGGGTCTTCACCAACCGACTCAACCTCGGGGACAGGCTTAACGATAAAGCTATCCATTTCCCTATCGATATCGTACGTCAAAGTTTCCTCAGTTAAATCTATATCAGTAAGGTCATCCGCCGCAGGACCCATAGAAAGCGATTCAAGGAAGCTATCATCCTCTTCATTGATAAGGTCGATTATTACTTCATTTACTTCAAGTAAGCCGGTAGTGGTTTCAGCTTCCGACGTCGGAGCATCAGAGAAGTCCGCATCGCGACCGAATGAAACGCCATCACTAATTGTGGGTTTGCTACCGGTTTTAACTACGCCGAATATAAGTTTAGTCGCGTCTATATCATCCGGAACTTTAAACTTAATACTGCAAGTTATAGTATCGTTTGAGTAAACGACAGCGTCCATATCTTCATGGTGGCTATAAAAACCAAAACGGTAACAGTAGCCAGGCTGTATTTGTGTAGGGGCTCTATTTAAAAAATTATAAGAACCCGCATAGTAACCGTCTGTCATATTCAAATCGCCGTAGTCAACGCCGCCTTTGGGAACCGTCAACTTTTTAGCTATAGCTGAATCAAACGCAGTTCTATCCTCGGTTAAAGGCCCTACGCAAATATCAACTGAACCAAAATATGTATCGAGGTGAGTTGAACTAAACGTAAGGTACAGCGTAAACTCGCTACCTTTAATCAGCGGTTTGCCTGCAGGAATGTCGGTTGAAAATTCCAACTTGGACTCTACCGCCAAATCGTCTGCGTGAACGAGCGAAGCACTGTAAGTCAGTCCGCCGATTACGCAGGAAAAACCTACGACGATTGCAAGCAAAATTGCAAACACCTTATGTTTTATAATACTTTTGAAAATGCTTTTCATACCTGAATATACCTCCTATGAAAGCAATTCTGTAAAATTAGGCATAATACGCCAATTTTTTTAAATTATACAACTAAAATTTTATTGTGTCAATAAAAAATATAAATTTATCTCTATGAACGAGAGAATATACACGCTTTTATTCAAAAAAAGCGCGTTTTTTTGCATTTTTTTACCGTTTTATACCTGTTTTGGTATAAAGTACTTGATTTGTATTTTGCGATATTAGTTATTTAAAAGTCGGATTTTATCCGAAAATGGGGACAATTACATCCCAGATTACTATGTTGATAACCCTTAACGGGAACGAGAAACAGCTTACCGTATTTACCGCGACGCTTTCAACAGCAACGAAATCTACAACTTTTAAAATGCTGTATATCGGGAAGTCGGAATTATTTTCTTCTGACACAATTATTATTTTATATTCCTCAACGGTGCCCGCTTCAGAAGTTACGGTAAGGGTATATTCGCCTGCGGGATAGAGCCCGCCCGTTCTGTCACCTATTTTATAAGTTGCGCCGTTTGCAAGAGTTATTGCTGCGCTGCACCCGTCCGCTTCTGCTATCGTGAAGTGATAATTGCATAATGCTTCTTCCGCTTTTAACTTATCACTGTTGTAAACATTTTCTCCGCGGATAAGCGTAAATGATTTTATGCTTGTATCGGTACTTGCGATATGGAAAGTAATAACGTAGCTTGCTGATAAATTCTCATATTCCGTGGAAGTAACAGTAAGAATAAGCTTTGCGCCTTCAGAGATTTCGGTTACCGTAAACTCGGTTCCGCTTGTTACCGTTTCATTTTCAATTTTGCAGCCGTCTGCCGAAAGTGATATTTCTTCAGCAACCTTGCCGTCCGCAGGAACGGTTGCGGTTATTTTTGCGGAAAGGTCGTTATCCGGAACATTAACACGATAACTGAAAATATCTTCGTCAAATACGCCTTGCAAGCCGCAAGTCATATCCTCAGTTCCCGCAGTTGCCACTAAATCTTTAAGACGTGTGGAAGTGAAGATAATCTCAACCTCGTCCTCCTGCGTTCCGTCTGCCGTAGTACCGTCGTGAGAGGTTATAAATAATTTTGTCGCGCTGGAAGAAATATTTACCGACTTAACTTGGTTATGAGATACCCCTTCGCCATCGTGCAATTTTGGACCTATTACGGCATACATGCTTTCGTTTGCAAAAATAGGTTTTACGTAAAGCTGCGTAACCGATTTATCTAATACTATTTGAGGGGAATTTTTTAAGTCTATTTCATATAAGGCGTCTGCGCTTAAACCTGCTTCAAGCTTAATTAAATATTTAAGCTGAATTAACGCCTCGTTTGAGGATACAACCGGCCATTGTACAGCAGCCGCAGACGAAGGAACGAACCTTTCTTTCGTATAGCCTTCAAAAACAAGCTCATTATACAAAGGCGAATTTACACTTGCACCACCTGCCCCCGCCTTATTTGTTTTTTTATTCAAACCGAACGTTACACTGTCCGCATCGATATCATCTAAGACGTTTATATCTACCGTGATGGAAACGGGGATTTCAGAAGACAGAGGTTCATCATCTAAATATTTATAGGCAAACGCCAACTGGCAACATCCGTATTTTTTATAAGTCGTACCAAAACCAAAAAAGTCGTCGCTTGAAACAGTATAAGCCGACACAGGTAATGCACCGTAATCGACTTTAAGTTTTTTACCTTCCTTTGCTACTTCAAATTTTTTTGCTATATCTGAATCGAAATTATCACCGGCTTCATTTAACGGTCCTATACATACTAATAATGAGCCCCAAAACGTATCAGTGTGGGTCGTGGTGAAATCCAATTTGAGTTTAAAAGTCGAGCCTTTGACAAGACCATCTTCGCCAATCTCCGTTGAAATGTGAAGGTCGGAAAGATAATCGGTTTCATCTTCCGCCGCTAACACAGTTTTTCCAGCGCTTAATAAACCGAAAAGCGCGGTAAAGCTAATTACAAGTGCAGTAAATATCGTAATAAATCTGCTTTTTAGTTTCTTTCTCATCTAAAATAACTCTGCCTTGAATAAAAAAATTTAAGTAACGTTTTCAATCTTTCCCTCCGCCGCGGAGTATCCGCGGCGGAAGTTAAGTTTGATATTAAAATTTAGCTGTTTCCTTCGGCATTATGCTGACTGATTATACCACTTATTACCGACAAGTCGGTGGCACTTATTGCTCCCGTATTTGAAATCATAGCCGCAAGACGTAATACTACGTTAAAGTCAATCGTTCTGGCTATATACGAGCTGACTAACCTTGTATCGTTAGTGCCAATTAAGCCGTCGCCGTCCAAGTCACCACGTACCGCGACGTAAACTATATCAGGCGCATCTTCATCGCCGTACTCTATACGCCAGCCCGTACCTATATGCACCAAATCACTTTCCATAAGCGCTTCAAAACCGCTAGTGGGCTGACCGTTTGCAAAAGCAAGCACGTTTTCATGAGTATAGAGTTTAAGCATCGATAAGTCTGCTATATTCGAAAGGAAATAATTTAAATTCGTTTCGGCTTCGACTAATCCAAGTACGTAGCAATCAAAGTCAAGGTCATCCACGCCGTGAACCATATTCTCTTCCTCATATGTGCTGAAATACCTGAATCCATAATCGTTTACCCTCTCGTAAATGAACCGATAGCTGGATTCTTCCTTAATTTCAAGGTAGACCTTACCGCCGACTATAAGCGTACCGTCTTCTGATAGAACGCCTTTAAGCGTGTAATTGTTCGAGCCAGTAAGCCAGCCGCGGACGTATTGAGGAACTATGATATATTCGCCCTTGTCAACTACTTCCGTCAATTCGTTCGAAGGAGTTTCGTCACCCTCCGCGAAAAGAGCTACCGTGGCTACCGCTTCGTAAATCTTAGGAGTGAACTGAAGCGTATCGACTGCAAAGACTTCCGATACTTGTTTACCAGCATCTGCGTCAAGCAAACCGTTAAGCGAGGTTTCGTACCAGTTAATCCAGGATGCAATGTCTATCGCACTACCCGTATATTTTTCGTTAATATCTTTGGACGTCGCAGTTACCGTAACCTCTTTCTTGGTTATCTCGAACTGCTTGAATTCGTCTTTGTAAGCAAGCTTATAATCGCCTGCCGACGCGCCGCTAAGGCTCAGAGATACTGAGTACGTACTTACATTTATTCCTCCGCCGTCAACTTCAACCGTTAAGTCGTCGTCTTCGCCAAGGAGCTTAACCGTGAACTCGGGCTGCTGGAATTCGCCGCTGTACTGTTTTTTGAGAACTTCCTCTTCAAACTCTACCGTAGCGGGAACGATGCTATACAGCCTCTTCGTTAACTCTTCGTTGTTGAGAATATCATCGCTCAAAACGTAGTTGGTGTTATCGAGTATGCCGACTATGGTTGCGGTATACTTTTCTTCACGAACGTGAATACCGTCACCGGAAACCTCGGCGTATAATTCGTCGCCGAACTCGTTGATTATCTCAACCACAGGAACGTTTACTTTACCGTTGTAGACTAATTCGAGCGAGCCCCAGATTATTGCGGTCGGGTCATCAATTACGTGCACCTCAATAGTGAACGTAGTGGTATTGCTACCCTCACACGTATAGTTGGAATTATCAGTTGCCAATGCTGTTGCGGTATGTGTGCCAGCATCCTTAGCACCTTGAACATTGGTAATGTTTACAACGTCGCCTTCAAGTGCGTTGTTGACCGTAGCGTTAGGAGCGTGCTCCTGACCGTCGTAAGGATATACCATATTCTCTTCCCAATCCAAAGTTACGGGTCTGGGTTTGATAGTGAATGTCGTCTGAACGTCAGTACCATTTACAATGGTGTAGTTTTCATTCGACAAGTCGTGAACGGAAGCTACACAGTCGGTACCCGCATTTATCGCGCCAGTTACTTCAAAGCTACACTCGTCGTCTCCGACAAGATTGGTTATCGTAGCGGTGGGTTTATACTCAGTCTGGTCATAAGTGAAGCCTTCTTCGGGCATAGACCAAGTAACTACTATAGGTCTGGGAACGATAGTTACGGTAACTTCCTTTACGGTCTCTTTGTAAGTATCCGTTGCCGCAACCGTTATAACAACTATAACTTCTCCGACACCCGTAGGTGTGAGCACATTGTTTTTGAGCGTTGCAAGGGTCGTTCCGTCTTTGAGCTCAATGCTTACTTCGCCGCCCTCGTCGTCACTGTTAATTACGGTAAGCGTAAGGTCTGTGCCGTATTCAGTTTCGGTA
Source organism: Clostridia bacterium (assembly GCA_029061465.1). GTDB lineage: Bacteria > Bacillota > Clostridia > Christensenellales > Borkfalkiaceae > Coproplasma. Next base: position 430 of record JAIDRY010000112.1, on the reverse strand, counting down.
TTTTCAAGCTCAACGGGAGCGCCGGGCTTCTCAACGAGAATTATTGCACTTGCCGAGCCGAACAGATAGTTTGCAGTTTCAGGCACTTGCACCGTCAGATAAACTTCGCCGAGCTTAGTACCGATGATTATTCCGCCTTCAAGCGTTGCTTCACCGCTTCCGTTTACAAGCGTGTATCTTACGGTTGCGTTATCGTTGTTGCCGCTTATTTGAATTACCGTAGGAACGTTAATCGTTATCGCGGTAGTAAGAATTTTAATATCAGGTTTAGCTTTGTTAATTACGAACTGAGGCGCGTTGATATTTTCGGCACCCGTAAGCGTATAGTTGGGGTTAGCAAGCGACTGAGCGAAAGCTGTGCCTGCCGGATAAGTTCCTGCATTTATCTGACCGCCGCCGACAATTACATCGCACTCCTCGTTGTTAAGTG
>JAIDRY010000111.1 GCA_029061465.1 Clostridia bacterium | reverse complement strand
TCTCGGTTGCGCCCGTACGTTGAAGGGCGTTTAAAAGCGCGTCCTTATCGTAAGCCATTGCAACGAGATTGAGTTTTTGCATTTCAGCAACCGCCACGGGTAACTCTCCTTACGATTTCGTTAGCGACGCCGCCCGACTTTGCAATTACTCCGTCGGCGTACGCGCGGCACTCGGCTTGCTTTTTGTCGATTTCGCTTTTATAGCTTTCCTCGGCTTTGAGTTCGGCTTGCTTAATTCCGGTTTCGCGGTAAAGCTTGCACTCCCTTTCGTTTTCCTTTAAAATGCGCGCCGATTCCGTTTCCGCGGCAGCGGAAATTTCAGCCGCTCTAATAAGCGCCTTTTCCTTAATTTCTACCGCGTTTTGCTCCGCAATCGTTATCGACTGAATTATATCTTCCATAAAAACCTCAACAAATTGCCTGTAACCTTTGATATTTTACCATAAAATGGGAAGTAATGCAAGCCCTAACTAAAATTTATTATTGATATTACATAATTTTTATTTTTCCGACACAATCCCGCATTTTGTAATTTTTTCACAAATTTTTGTAATTAATGGAAATTTATGCACAAAAATGAATAAAAATAATTTATATTTAAAATGAGTTGATTTATTTTTATGCAAGTGTTATATTTTATCTCGCAAAAACAAATTTCAATTTTATGAGGTAAAAATATGAAAAAATCAATTATCGCACTTGCAACAGCGGCAGTAACCGCAACCTGCGCACTTTCGCTTGCCGCTTGCGACGGCGGAAACACCATTTACGTTAACACCAACGCGTATTTCGCACCCTTTGAATACTTCGTTGACGCAAACACCATTGACGGCGTTGACGTTGAAATTATGAACTTGGTCGGCGAAAAGCTCGGTAAAAACGTTAAGTTTGAAAATACCGATTTCGAACTTATCATCGACAACGTTAATTCGGGCAAAAAATACGACTGCGGCGCGGCGGGCATTACCATTACGGAAGAGCGTAAAGAAAAGGTTGACTTCTCCAACCCCTACTTCACATCCGTGCAGTACGCAATATTCCCCTCAAGTCAAAACGTTACCACTTCTCTTGACGGCGAAACGGAATACATTTTGTGGGGCGAGCTTGCAGGCAAGAAAATAGGCTATCAGCGCGACACGACGGGTGATATCTACGTCAACCTTGAAATCAAAGGCGAAAAAGGTGAAACCCCCGACGACGATTACGTTGGAGTATTGCAGGGTTCGGGCGCGACGGGAACGGGCTATGACAGCGCACAGCTTGCAGTTGACGCAATAGGCGCTAACCAGATAGACGTAACGGTAGTCGACAAGCTTCCCGCAGAGTACATAGTAAAGAACAACGAGGGTTATAAATGCTACGCCATCTACTACCCCGCCGACGAAGATAATCCCAAGGACTACCCCACCGAAGAACAATACGCAATTTGCGTAACCAAGGGCAATAAAGAACTTTTGGACGCAATCAACGAAGTATTGGACGAGCTCGGCGAGGACGGAATTAACAAGCTTGTTTCCAAGCACCTTGGTATAAGCGACTAATTTAAAATTACAAACCGATTAAAGGGAACTGCCGAAAGGCGGTTCCCGTTAGTCGTTTAAGGAAGTTTATGAATAAAATTTTAGCGGCAGGTTTTTTCGAAAACGTAGGTACGATTTTTTCAGACGGAACCTATTTGACGA
>JAIDRY010000110.1 GCA_029061465.1 Clostridia bacterium | reverse complement strand
AATCGTGCGTAATTAGCATTATGCTGCCGTTTATCTTCTTTTTGATATTGCGCAAGAGGTCAAGAATTTGCGCCTGTATAGTAACGTCAAGCGCCGTCGTCGGCTCGTCCGCGATAATAAGGCGAGGATTGCACAAAAGCGCCATTGCTATCATAACCCTTTGGCGCATACCGCCCGACAATTCGTGCGGATATTTTTTATAAATGCTTTCGGGGTCCGCCATACCTACTAGGTTGAGCATTTCAAGGCTTCTTTCCTTTGCTTTCTGCTTTGAGATACCCTCTATATGCAAAAACGCAACTTCGTCAAGCTGATTGCCGATTGTGAACACAGGGTTAAGCGAGGTCATAGGCTCTTGGAAAATCATTGCGATTTCTCTGCCGCGGATGTTGCGCATTGCCTCGGTGGGCATTTTAGCAATATCTACAACCTTCTCTTCTTTTTTGTAAAGGTTACCGCCAAGCGCATCCTTAGCAATAACGGGCTTACCCTTTGCATTAAGAACGGGTACTTCGTTGCCGTTTTCGTCAGTGGTAGTCTCGTAAACGGGTATCTTATTCCCCTTTGCATCACGCACGTAAGTATTCGATTTAAATCTTATCGCGCCGTCAACTATCTGCCCAGCGGGCCCCTGCACGAGCTGCATTGTGGAAAGGGAAGTAACCGACTTGCCGCAACCGCTTTCACCGACTACCCCGACGGTAGAACCTTCAGGAATAGAAAAAGTAACGCCGTTAACAGCCTTTACAACGCCTGCATCCGTAAAGAAAAAGGTGTGCAAATCGTCAATTTCGATTATGTTGGAAGGGTCCTTCATCTCAGTGATAAACTCTTCTTCCTTTACCTTTCTCTTTTTTAGTTTTTCATAGCGTCGCGTAGCCTTGGCATTTTCCTTGGCTATACGACGAGACTCTGCGCCCGTAATATAATGGGCTTTTTTAGAATTTTTCTCTTCGGACATAGTTACCTCTTCATCTTAGGGTCGAACGCGTCTCTCAAACCGTCGCCCACAAAGTTAAACGCCAAAATTGCAAGCGTAATACATATGCCGGGGGGTACCCAGAAATTGGGAAGGAACGAAAGATTGTAAGCATCGTTAGCAGTCTGAATCATCGCACCCCAGGTAGCCGTTCCCGGAGGAGCACCTATACCGAGGAAACCGAGCGTTGCTTCGGTAAGAATAATGCTACCGAGACCGAGCGTCATTGAAACAATTAGCTGCGGCATTACGTTTGGAATAAGATGTTTGAATATTTTTCTGCCGACGGAAAGGCCCGAACACTTTGCCGCAAGCATAAACTCCTGTTCCCTTAGCGACAGTATCTGTCCACGGACAAGTCTTGCAACACCTGCCCAGCCGATAAGCGTCAGTATTCCCATCATATAATATAGTCGAATTATCGACGTTATTTCAAGACCGTTAAACACGGCTGAGAATATGAGCATCAGCGGCAATTGCGGAATACAGTATAAAATATCGGTTATACGCATTATTACGTTATCGACTTTGCCGCCGAAATAGCCTGCAAGTCCGCCAAGTACTACACCCAAAAGCGTTTCGACTATTACCACCAAAAAGCCTATCGTAAGCGACACTCTGCCGCCATACATAAGTCTTGTGAAAATATCCAACCCGCGTTCATCGGTACCAAGCAAATGGTTCCACGAAGGGTCGGCATATATATTGTCTGTTTCCTGATATGCAAGGCTGTACGCAGTATACTGTTCACCGTCGATATAATACTTTATTTCCTGTGTGATAAGCGTCATCTTGCGCGTGGTATCAGGCTCCTGCTCTCCCCAAGGCGAAAACAACGGACCGATAAACGAAATCAGGAATAATGCAATTATTACGGTCAAGCCTATAACAGAAAGCTTAGAGCGGAAAAATCTCTTTAAAACCGTTCTTCCGGGGGAAAGAGTTTTAACTCTGTCGCCCAAAGCTTCCCCTTGAAGGTCATCGGCTGCGGTATCTTCCACCTCTGCAGCTTCGACGTTACAGCTGTTTACAACTTCTTCGGTTTCGGGTGCAATATCATTTTTATTTTCTTCCATAGTATCCTCCCTACTTTCCGAGTTTTACGCGGGGGTCAACGACCACGTACATAACGTCCGTAAGTAAAATGCCGATTACAGTCAACGTGGCAATGAACATATCATAGCTCATAATAAACGGAATATCTCCGTTATTAGTCATCGTATAGGCAACTCTACCAATTCCGGGCAGTGAAAACATCTGCTCGATTATCATTGAACCACCGAAAAGTCCCGGCAGTATTCCCGCAAGAGTAGTTACCAACGGTATAAGCGTGTTTCTAAAAACATGTTTATATACGACGGTGTTTTCAGAAAGTCCCTTTGCGCGCGCCGTGCGGATGTAGTCGGCGTTGAGTACTTCCAACGTATTGGTTCTTGTATATCTCATCATAGAGCCTATTGAAAGAATCGTAAGCACGAATACGGGAAGCACGAGGTGCCAGCACTGATTTATAAATACTGTAAAACCGTCAGTATCTACGGGAAGCGACGGTGTAGTCAAGCCGCCCGTTTCGAACCAACCCAAATCCGTTGCAAATATTTTTATGATAATACTTGCGAAGAAGAATGACGGGAACGAAATTCCTATCATAGTCAGCGCCGTTACGGTATAATCAAGTTTGCCGTACTGATTGCACGCGCACTTGATGCCTAGCGGAATAGCTATAATAAGCTCGAAGAACAGCGACAGAAAGGAAACGGCAAACGAAACGCCCATATTTTCGAAGATAACTTCCTGCACGGGTCTGCTGTTCGTCCAGCAAACGCCAAGGTCGCCAGCAAAGAAAGCCGTTATCCACTGCCACCATCCCTTGATTATACCACCAAACGAGTTATCCGCAAGATTGTACCTTTCAAGAAGAGCCAAAAGCTCTTCCTCACTACTATCAGTCTTAGTATGCGTCTTATAATAGTTTGCTTCTAAGACGTTCATTGGCATTAATCTTAAAATAACGTAGATAATAAGCGAGACGCCGACGAGAATGAACAACGCCAACAGAAGCCTTTTTACTATATATTTGAACATTTTGTATAAGTTGCTCCGAAGTTTTTATTAAACGTAGTTGAGTTCCCAGATTTTATTGAGTACGCCAGCGTTAGCGTTTGCATCTTTATTGAGCGTCGTGCCGTCGATTATATCTTTGTTATAAGCGTACAAATCCTTTCTCTGATAGGTAGGAAGCTCGACTGCAAGCTCCATAACCTTGTCAAGAGCATCGCAATATATAGGTGCACGCGCATTTTCGTCGGTATAAGCTCTTCCTTTCTCAATTAAGACAGCTAACTCGTCGATAATCTCGCGCTCGGTCTGATACTTTTCGGTAGTATCGGCAAAAATTACGTCGTAGCCCCAGTTTCTTACACTGGACGCCTTACTGTCTTTATGATAAACCTGATACATATCGGGGTCAATGCCTGACGACCAAGCCGCCGCCCATACCGCAAGATTACCGGTTGCAAGCGCTTTAAGCGCGTTGGGGTCGGTAAGAACGGTAATTTCAAAACCGCATTGATTTAAGAAATTTTCAGCAGCCTTGAACATTGCAAATGCGGGATGGTCCTGTGTTTCACCAGCAATAGTAAAGGTGAATTTAAGCTTTTGTCCGTTTTTGATATATACGCCATTTTCATCCTTTTCTTTCCAGCCCGCCTCGTAAACTAGGGCTTCAATTTCTTGCTGGCTCTGCGTGTAAGCTATATCCTTCCATTCTGTGAAGCGGGAAGCAGGGCTTTTTGTGTAAACCCATGAAGTCGTCGATATCGGTCTATAAATTACCGATGCATATTGAGTTGTGTAATACGACTTAGTAATCTCAGCAACGTTCATTGCCCTCATTATAGCCTGCCTTACCTGAATATCGGGAACAAGCTTGGGGTTAATACCCACGTATCCGAAACCGTTTGTATCGTATGTGTTAGTCGTTATATTGTCAACACCTTTAAACTGCTCAATATTTTTAGGAGTGCAGTTAGGCATACCAAAGTCTACTCCGCCTGCATTTATAGTGCTGACAAGCTGTGAATCAGCTATATAACGGTAGTTAAGATATTTAATTTTAGCGTTTTGGATACCTGCGCCGACCGTTTCAAAATTGGTGTTGCGCTCGTAACGGCAGTCTGTACCCGAATATAATCTGTCGTTTAGGCACTTATAGGGACCTGCGCCGACTGGTTTTGCCTGTTTGTTGGTATCCTTCAAAACTTTATCAAAGAAGTCGGAATCGGAAAATTTTACGCCGAAACGGTTAGACTTTGTATTATCGTTCCAGAACTGGTTTGCTCTTTCAACGTAATTTACACCGTCAGCTTCACCCGAATAATAGTGCATAGGCGCAACGACAAAACCGAAGCTATAGATAGCCGCGGGGTCTACACCCTGAATATCTATTGTTAAAATGTCGTATTTTTCATTGTTTTGGGGAGTAGAGCCTTTCATACCTTTAAGCTCGCTTCCGTTCACACCCTCTCTAACTGTAATACCGGAAATTGACTTGACCTTTAATTCGCCGCCTGCGCTCATTTCATTAAAATAATCGCTCATTGCCTCGTTTAAGAACTGCTGTCTTGCATTGTAGCCCGTAGACCACTGATAAAGTATTTCCGTGAGCTTGCCCGTAGAAGCGGATTCAGCTAAAGTCATTTTATCTTCTGCATTTCTATCATAGCTGTAACTGTTTTCTTTATCGTTGATTTCTGCATAGAAGTAGTCTTCAAAAACGGTCTCAATTGCTTCTTTCTTCATTGCGGCTGCTCTCGCTTCACCGGTTAAACCTTGAAGAGCGGCTTCCATGTTTGTTCTCAAATTATAATTATCTCCGGACGGTTCGTCGAAGGACATAACGTATTTGTCGTTAGCGCCCTTCTTTTTTACCTTATTACCATCTTCATCGTACTCGTATACGTTAGTTACCATGCCGGTGTTCAAATAGAAGACTTCCCAGTCCTCGGTAAAGTTATATTCTTCATAGTTTGCGGTTACACCTTTACTCGCATTCCACGTACTTGAAAGCTCCTCTTCAAATAATTTAGCGACAGAAATCACATCTTTAGTCATTTGGTCGGTTACAGTAACTGTAGAATTATAGCTATCCCAATCGACTAACTTCTGAATACGCGCATTTGCTTCACCACTAAACTGCTCGTTGAGTCCGTCCGACACTCCGTCCTCTGCGTTGGGATTTTGCGTACGGTATGCGTTAAGCCCCTTAATTTTCGTGGAATATATGGTGCTCGAACCAGTGTAATAAGGGTCAAGATACACGTAGAGGTTGAAAAGGACGTCTTTTATGGTAAGGGGTTCTCCGTCACTGTATTTAATTCCGTTTTTGATAACGAACTCGTAAGTGGTTGTGCATTCTGCGTCGCCTTTATCCGTAGGTTTACCGCTTTTATCTTTCGTAGTAACGTTGTACGCAAGCGCTACCGTCATTTCGTCCTCACCGCAGGTAGGGTTCGCGTCCTTGTCTACAGTTATTAAAGGAACTTGAGTAAGCCCGATAACTTCTCCGTCGTTCTGTGAAGTATAGAAGAACGGGTTAAAGTTTTCGTCAAGCGCACCGATTGCAAGCGTGACGGGTCTCTTTTCCGTATCATTCTTCTGCTGTGTGGGTCCCGGCGTTTCCGGTGTACAAGCCGCAAACATAACTGCCATAGAACAGCACACAACCCCCGCAAGTATATTTTTCAGAGATTTTTTTGTATTCATATATATCCTCCGTTTAGTTTCTTGATTATTAGTTGGATTTTACGTAAGTGTTAACTACGTTACCTTGTGCATCAGTTATCTTACAAGTCGTGCCGTCAAGCACGGTAACTC
>JAIDRY010000011.1 GCA_029061465.1 Clostridia bacterium | reverse complement strand
GCTTTTCGTGGGCAGCGTCAGATGTGTATAAGATTCAGATGTACGCCGTGTCTATAATGCTTTTCGTAATACTTTTAAGCTTGCGGCTATCTTCCTACTATGCGGTTGACGGAAAGACTTTTAAAACGAGCTTCGGGATTATCAAAAGCAAGTACGATATTGAAAAAATCGAAAATATAGTTTTAGACAGGGAAACTAATAAGCTTTCGGTATACTTTGACGAAAATAATTTTATAGTTATTTCCGTAAGAGAGGATTGGTACGAGGACTTTATTGACAGCCTTTTGGCAGTAAACAGAAAAATTGCTTATACTATTAAATCAAAGGAAAACAAAGATAACGAAGAAAAGAAATAATTTAAATTTTTTAATCCCCGCGGCTATGCGCCGCGGGGATTTTTTCAATTCTCTTTATCTTCCTTTTTGCAGCAACTGCAATTGCCGCCGCAGAAAGAGCAGTCGCAACAGCCGCCCTTATGCTTTACCTTACGGTATATGAGATAGACAGCAATGCCTATCACCGCAATACCCACTACTACTATTACAGCGATGTCAACGGGACCCATTAATTATCTCCTTTTTTCTTCCGCCTGAATATCGAAAGAATATCGAATATATTTAAGTTTCTAAAAACTATAAACGTAGCAACTATTGCTATTACCGCAAGCCAGATGAACAGCGTCCACCACCAGCTGCCTACGGTGTAAACCATTGAGGCTACCACGTAGCTTGCGACAACCCAGAAAAGAAGCGTCCACTTGAACTTGCCCTTGGGAAGCTCTCCCCTTGCCGTTGCGCACGCCGCAAAGCAGGGAATAGTCGTCATATTGAAAGTGATAAACGCAATGAGCGCGGCAACGAATTCACCCTGAGATATGCCGGTATCTGCGGTAATTCGTGCGATAAGTCCCGCAAGCTCTTCTATGCCCTCTTCCGTGCCTTCACCGACGTAAGCGCCGATACATATTGCAAGCGTTGTGAATGTTGCAATGACGTTTTCCTTTGCAATAAGTCCCGTGAGCGCCGCAACCGCGAATACCCAGCCGAACTGACCGAGCTGCGAGCCGAAGCCGAGCGGCGTGAATACGGGTTGAAGGAACATTCCGATTGAAGCAAGAATGGAGCTTTGCATTTCCTCGTCGGGAAGGTAATTCCAGTTCCAACTGAGGTGCGAGAACAACCAGATTATAACGGTTGACGCGAAGATAATCGTAAACGCTTTTTTAACGAAGTGTTTAGTCTTATCCCACAAATGAAGCATCAGGTTTTTAAACGAGGGGAAATGATATGCGGGCAACTCCATAATAAACGGAGGCGTTTCACCTTTTAAAGAGGTGTTGCGCATTAAAAGCACGCATACGATAGCCGTAACCACGCCGAGCACGTACATACCGTAAGTTATTAAGTCCGCATTGCCTATGCCGAAAGCCATTACTATACCGCCGGCAACAGCCGAAAGTATCGGAAGCTTTGCTCCGCACGAGAAGAAAGGAATTACTCGGATAGTAGCCGTCCTCTCCTTTTCGTCGGCAAGCGTTCTTGTGTTGATTGCCGCGGGAACGGAACAGCCGAAGCCCATTATCATAGGCATAAACGCTCTGCCGGAAAGCCCGAAGCGGCGGAAAATTCTGTCAAGAACGAACGCGATACGTGCCATATAGCCCGTGTCTTCGAGTATGGAGAAGAACATAAACAGTACGAGGATTTGGGGAAGGAATCCAAGCACGGCGAATATACCGCCAAGAATACCGTCGCCGACAAGTCCCGTAGCCCATTCCTGCGCGCCGCCGTTTTCCATTAAGGTTACGATACCGTCCGAAATATGGTCAAGGAACAAGTTTAAAAAGTTTGTAAGGATAACGCCCGGGGAATATACTGCACCGTCGTAAAATATGGCTAGTATCTCGACGCCGAAATTATTATACTCCTGCTCGCCGCCGCCGAGGTCGGTTGAAAGTCCCAAATCTATAAGCGTAGGCATCCACGCCTGCTCTTCCGTAAAGCCGTTTAGAAAAAATAGGTTTTCCGAGAAGGTCAGATGGAATATGAAGAATAAAATTACCAAAAACAGCGGAATTGCCCATACGCGGTGGGTAAGCACCTTATCGATTTTATCCGACTTTGTCAATACCTCTTTATTTGCCTTTACCTTTACGCCCGCAAGATTTTGCGATATGTATCTATATCTTTCATCCGCGATAGCGGCTTCCATATCAGCTTCGCCCGCCGCATTTTTGAGAACATCCTCCGCGCCCTTGCGGGTTAATTCCAGCTCGTCGCTTTCAAGAAGCTTTACCGCATGGAATAAAGGTGAGCTTACTTCCTCACTCTCGTAAAAGGCGCAAGCCGTTTCTATCTGTGCGGAAAGAGCTTCCTTTAAAACGGTTGTGCCCTTGCGCTTTTCGGGAAGAGCCGCCGCCCTGTCCATAAGCTGTTTGATACCCGTATTTTTAAGCGCCGATACCGCAACGACCGGAACACCGAGCTTTTCTTCAAGCGCCTTGGGGTCGATTTTGTCGCCCGACTTTTCCACCTCGTCCATCATGTTGAGCGCAATTATTACGGGCACATCCATTTCGAGGAGCTGCGTCGTAAGATACAGGTTGCGCTCTAAGTTGGTAGCGTCGACTATATTGATTATGCCGTCGGGGTTTTCGTCAAGAATGAAATTGCGGGAAATGACTTCTTCCGGCGTATACGGCGAAAGTGAATAAATACCGGGCAAGTCCACGATATTTATATTCTTACTGCCGCCCTTATATACGCCCTCGCGCTTATCTACGGTTACGCCGGGCCAGTTGCCTACGTGTGCGGTCGAGCCGGTCAGCGCGTTGAAAAGCGTAGTTTTTCCGCAGTTGGGATTGCCCGCTAATGCAAAAGTTTTCATAACTCGTCCACCTCCACGCATGCGGCTTCGCTCTTTCTTAAAGTGAGCTCGTAACCGCGCAGCGTAATTTCAATTGGGTCGCCGAGAGGCGCTTTCTTGCGCATAGTAAGCTCCGCGCCTGGGGTTACGCCCATATCGAACAGCCGCCTGCGGATTTTACCTTCGCCCGTTACCGCTTTTATTTTTCCGCTTTCGCCTACGGAAAAATCGCTGAGTAATTTGCTCATATTCTGT
>JAIDRY010000109.1 GCA_029061465.1 Clostridia bacterium | reverse complement strand
TTACGGGACTTCCCATTGGCGGTGGTAAGGGCGGCTCAGATTTCGACCCCAAGGGTAAATCCGACAGGGAAGTTATGGCTTTTTGCCAGAGCTTTATGACCGAGCTATACCGCCATATCGGCTCGGACACTGACGTGCCTGCGGGCGATATAGGCGTAGGCGGCAGAGAGATAGGTTATCTTTTCGGGCAGTATAAGCGAATACGAGACGAGCACGTCGGCGTATTGACGGGCAGAGGACTTTCCTACGGCGGCAGTCTTGTAAGAACGGAAGCAACCGGTTACGGGCTTGTATATATCACGGAAGAAGCAATGAAGGTGCGCGGCGACAGCTTTAAGGGTAAGACGGTAATAATCTCGGGTTCGGGCAATGTTGCAATTTACGCTTGCCAAAAGGCGCAAAACCTCGGTGCAAAAGTAGTGGCTATGTACGACTCGAACGGATATATTTATGACCCTGCGGGCATAAATTTGGACGTGATTAAGGATATAAAGGAAGTTAAGCGCGGAAGAATTAAAGAATACGCAGACAGAGTAAAGGGCTCGAAATATGTCGAGGGTTGCAAAGGTATTTGGACGATTCCTTGCGACGTGGCTTTGCCTTGTGCTACGCAAAATGAAATCGATAAAGCTTCGGCGGAAATTCTCGTTAAAAACGGTGTAAAATACGTAGCTGAGGGTGCAAATATGCCTTCTACTCTGGAGGCAATAGAAGTATTCCAAAAGAGCGGCACGGTATTCCTGCCTGCAAAGGCGGCAAACGCGGGCGGAGTGGCTACTTCAGCTTTGGAAATGGCGCAGTCCTCCGGCAGAATGTTCTGGTCATTTGAAGAGGTTGACGCAAAATTAAAAGGAATTATGGTAAATATCTATCACAATATTGAAAATGCCGCTAAGTCCTACGGCTATGACGGAAATTACGTTATGGGGGCAAATATTGCAGGTTTCTTGAAAGTAGCCGAAGCAATGATGGCTCACGGAATAGTTTAATAAATTATTTAAAATCCCTTGACACGGGATTTTATTTTTGATATATTTAAAACAGGTGTTGCAAAACGCCAGTTTTAGAATGGGAGAGGATTATGCCGCCGAAAGCAAAATTTACAAAGCAAGAGATTATTTGTGCTGCGGTGAATATAGTTGAGCGGGAGGGGCTTGACAATCTTACAGCCCGTGCACTCGGCGACGAGCTTGGAAGCTCCGCAAGACCGATATTTACCGTATTTAACAGCATGGACGAGGTAATTACGGAGGTTTACGCGCAAGCTAACGCCGTATACGGAAGTTACGTTGAAAAAGGGCTTGGCGAAGATATAGCGTTCAGGGGAGTCGGTAAAGCTTATATAGGTTTTGCCGCTGACAGACCAAGGCTATTCCAGCTTCTTTTTATGAAAGAACGCTCGGATGTTCCCGAGGATGTGAGCATATTAATGGGTATCGAGGAACACTACGCAGATATTTTGAAGTCCATCGAGCAAGGTTACGGATTGGACGAAAAGACTGCTAAGGAACTGTATTTTCATATGTGGGTATATTCGCACGGAATTGCGGTTTTGATTGCTACAAAGGTTTGTGCGTTTAATTCTGAGCAAACCACTCTGATGATTAGCGAAGTAT
>JAIDRY010000108.1 GCA_029061465.1 Clostridia bacterium | reverse complement strand
ATATAATTGAGATAGTCTCCGCATTTATAGAAGTGGCATATCTTTTCCGTGCGGTACTGCAACGTAAGCGCCTTATCCGTCTGGTTACTGTTCATAAAGTAATCGTACGCGTCCTCTCTGGACATAGCCGTTCTTTCAAAAGGAATATCCGCCTTAACCAACCTTTCCATTTCAGCTTTAACTGCCGTCAGCATGCTTTTGTCCATTACAACCTTCGGCTCGATAACGCTGACCATTATAGCGCGCGATACGGCGTAGCTTATCTTAATCTGATAATCGGGGTACAGATTGTGAAAAGCCAACGCAATAAGATAGCGCATACTCGTCTCGTAAACTTTGACCGCATCCGACGAGTTCAAATCCAGCGGGACGACTTCGCAGTCGTAGTTCAATTCGAAGTTGAGTTCTCTCAAACGGTTGTTGACCTTGACAACCATATAGCGCTTTTCGTCGTCGTTAAGTAGCTTAATCGCTGGCGTGCGCTCGTCTAATTTATAAATTTTATTAAGTATATTTACCGTAAACATTTCTTATCTCCTTCGCAGATAAAACTGCGTAAACGTATTCAAAGTATATATTATATATTATCATATTTTTCGGCAAAGTCAATGTGCAATTCAAAATTCGTTTTACTATGCGGTTTATTGTACGTAAAAAGCGGGCCTATTCCTTATCGGAATAAGCCCGTTTAAGCGTCTGCTTATTTTCTATTTGTATTGATAGTAAACGTAAATGCTGTTCCAACCGACGTTTGTTACCCCGCCGACTTCCGTAATAAGAACGGTTCCGAATTTGCAGCTGTCGCTATCCATTCCGACTACAATATAGCCGTTATACGTGCCGAAATATTTGTAAATATCAACGTATTCCAAATCCGCATTGGGGCTTTTGTCTATTTGATTTCGATATGCCTGCTTTAGTTCTAACCTATTTTCTTTGCTGAGTTTTTCTGCGGGCTGCACGTACGTACCGCTATATGGATTTTCTTCACCGTAGCGGTCGTAGCAAAAACATGCAATGCTCTTTAAATCGTTTTCGTCAAGCAAGCCTTCTTCATAAGCCTTGCCCATATCGTATAATCTTCCTCCTACAGTTACGGGCGCCGACAAGTCATCGATATAGTGAAGCACGTAAATATCACGCTGATAATCCCAAAGGAATTCTATTCCGCCAATATGTGTTTTATCTTCGGCAATCACGCTTTCTTCTTTGAAATGACGAACCTCCACTACGACATTACCATCATAGGTCCCGTAATAATTAGTGATTTCTATATCGGACGGCTCTAAAAGCTCCGCTGGTGTTCCTCTATTGTTGAAATTATAATAATCGCAGTATACTTTTTTAAAGTCTCTTTCCTCTTTGGCACTGATTTGAGTTTCCTGCTTAAACAGTCCGGCGTAGGGATTTTCCTGCATTTCATAACAGTCGTACTGGCGGCAAGCAACGCTTTTTAAGTCGTTTTCGTCAAGCCAACCCATTTCCCGATATGCATAGCGTAATCCGGTAATTCTACCTTTTACAACATCTTCTTCCGGCTGAACATTATTGCATCCGACGCAAGCAAAAGCTATGCAAATTACCGAAACGAGTGTGAGTAAAACCGAAACAATCTTTTTCATAAACGTATCTCCCGTTTAATTAATTTCTTTTAACTTGACGCCAACGATTTTGCTTATATATATTTTAAAACTTATACATTTAAATTGTCAAGTATATGACCTTGTTTTTTACAGTCGAGGCGCATCAAAAGAGTTTTACGTTGCATTTTTTAAATTTTTTCGCGCTTATCTGTATTATTTTTCGTAAAAAGAGCTAAAAAAGGAAGGCGTTAACCTTCCTTTTTTAGTGCGTATTATTTTATTTATTTTTAGGTTTAGCCGCATCTGATTTCGATTTAGTAGCATTTGCTTTAGGCTTAGTTGCATTTACCTTTGATTCGGCAGTATTTGCTTTGGGCTTAGCTGCACTTGATTTCGATTTAGCAGTATCCGCCTTGGGCTTCGTTTCTTTTACTTTCGATTCGGTAGTATTTGTTTCGGGCTTAGTAGCTTTTGCTTTCGGTTCGGAAGTATTTGCCTTGGGCTTAGTTTCTTTTACCTTTGATTCGGCAGTGCTTGCTTTGGACTTAGTTTCTTTTGCTTTCGATTCGGCGACAACCTTTTCTGGCTTGCCACCCGCAACCGCATTTGCCTTGCTCTTGAATTTTATTATTCCGCGTTTATATAATACGAATACAACCGCGGCTCCGGCCACTAATGCACCGCCGACAACACCCAACGCTATCCATCCGCCGGCGTTTGAGCCGGAAGGCGGAACGAAGTGCGACGCTTCCTCTTCGCTGATAATACCGCCCAAGTCCCCGAACTTATCTCCGCTCGGCGCTACTTCGGACAAGCTCGGCATTTTCTCTCCGTCGGGAGATTGTGTTTTCGTGCTGTCTTCATAGATGTTTATCAGTGATACAGTCGTGAAAACACCGTCGTTCTTGTTCGTTTCGTGCAGGGAATCCATTACTAATTTTACGTACTGTCCGTAAACAGGCTTATCGAAATGAACGGCGTTCAAATCCTCTACGTTCTCCAGGTTGGTTCGGGTTCCCGCCACTTCCCAATTTTCACCGTCCTGGCTGACGTAAACGGTTACGTTCTTCGCGAAGATACTGAAGCTTACATTGTATTGAAGCTGGGAGAATTCCAAAGCCGAAATCCATCTGGGCAAGTCTAATTTTACCGTTAAGTATGCGGGTGCGTACGGCTTGACATTGCCGTTTTCGTCGTTGCCGGGATTTTTAATGCTTATAGCATAATCGGTATGCCAATACGTTTTTGCGTTTCCGTCTATTGCGTTTACCGCGTAATTCGGGCGCTTCGCGTCCTTGGACTCCGTGGAAAATTCTACTACCGACAAATAGCTTACGCTGATATATTTTCTTTCGGCGGTATCTTTATCGGCGGTAAACGTGAATATCTTTCCGTCACTTGCCGGTTTTTTAGAGGTGCCCTTTAATCTGACCTCGATTGCCTTATCGCCAGAGCAGTCGGGGGACGCGTCCGCATAGCATATCCAACCCGTCGTGGGCTTATACTCGAAGCCGTCTGCGGTTTCGGTGCGTTCGCAATATCTCCATTCGTACGAGCCGTCTACGCCGATTACTCTGTTTTCCCAGTCGTTGGCGTACAGCGTATCGGGAAGAGTAGGTTTTGCCGCAACGTCGATTTTATACGCGTTAGCTTCGGACGCGCCTACTATATAGACGTAAATATCGTTTTCGGTCGAAACGGAAGCTAATTCCTGCTCGGATAACGCATAGACGTGTTTATCGCCATCGTAGAAGGTAACTTCCTTCCAGGTTTTCTTGCCGTCCAGGCTGTATTTCCAGGTGAACGAGCCGTCGCTATAAGTATCCGACCAAACTATGCTGCCCGCGTTTTCCCCGTCGAACGAGAAGTCTGCAACCGACGTATCGGTAACGCCAAGGAGCCAGTTTACCTTCGACTTCGCCGCGGAGCTACCGCTCGTTTTCGCTTTTTCCAACGCGTTGGTTTCAACAGCTCTTATCTGCATCAAAAACGCGGGATTGCCAAGCACAGCGTCTACTTCTTCAATGCCGGTACCGCCCTTCTTCAAATCTATGTCCGTAAACAGTCTGAACAGGCAGTGCATGGGAACGGGGTGGTTCCAAAGCGTATCGGCAATGCGCGCAACCAGATTGTTGAAATCTGCAACCGTTTTGCTCGCATCCGCCAAATAAGTTTTAACAAGTCCGCCCCAGGCGTCAAGGTTCTTGATTTGAGTATTTAAAGCTTTTTCGTAAAGCGTTTCCTGTGCTTTCAAATTGCCCTGATATACCTTTGCAAGCCAGACGTATTCTTCCGCTTTTACAAGATTATCGTAATCGTTTAAGCACTCCTGCGCAAGGTGGAAATAAACGACGGTACCGCTGGAATTTCTTTGCCAAGCCTCGTTACCCCAGCCAAGCAAATGTCTTTCGCCCTTGGTAGCCGCAAGCCAGCCGCCGACGTCGTTATCGATTTTCCAGGAACCCTTACCGTTGGCGTCCTGACTGAGATACAGGATTGCCGCGTGTCCCGGCTGACCGATGACGTGTGCGGGAATACCGCGTGCCGTTCTTATATTAGTTCCGCTCTTTGAAATACCGCCGCACACGGAACCCGTTTTGAACTTGTTGTTAAAGTTCATCCAGACCTTTTGAAGCTTGGGCTCACCCTCTTTGCTTCTCGAAATGGTCATTTCGTAGGGCGCTTCGCCCTCACCGGCGGGAACGATATATTTCGTGTCCCACATACCGATTTTCTTGCCCGCGTTGCCTTCGACTTCTCTGCCGTCTACGGCGAACAAGGTATTGAAATAATCATAGTTTTCTTCCGCGTAGAATACCGGATTGTTGTAGTTCGGGTCGGTATATCTTACGTAGGGGTGCGGGGTATGTAAATTTCCTGCGTTGCCGGGCGTTGCGTTGATTCTCGTCTGAACGTAATCGTTCAGCCAAATGATTGACTCGTCGTCGATAATGTTGCTCATTATGTAGCGCATTTCTTCAACGCGTAAGCTGCCGAACATGGTCATCGTCTCAACCTTAGGCGTCGCAATAAATCTCTCGGTCTGGTACATATATTTGAAGATTGCGTATCTTCTGAGCGGCTCGGATTGATTTTCAGGTCTCGACGCCTGCAAATAAGAACCGATAGGACCGTCGTGCGTCAAGGCAACCGAGAACATCATCGTTCTGCACAGCTCGCCGAACGTCCTGTCCGGCATAAATTTGTTGTTTAATAAAGTCTTATCTTTTAAATCGTTTTTATAGCTTTTATACAGCCTTGACAAAACTGTCAGGGAGTTATAATAATTACCTTTAAAGGGCGCACCGCCGAGCATAAACTCCCTTAAGCTGTCCAAATCTTTAAACAGCCAGTCGTCAAGCAATGCCACGTTATCGGGGCTTTCACTCCTGAATTTTTTAAGTGCATACTGTCCGACTCTGCTAACGAATTCTCTTTTCAAAAGGAGAAGCTCGAATTCCGGGTCGTTCAAATCGACGTTTAAGCCCTTGGCTTTTATCTGCGCGTCGTACGCCTCGACCGCCGCAATGCCCGAACCGTCGTCTAAGGAGTTCGTCAGCTTAGCGTCCGCCCATACCGCGTGGTCGTGCGCGTTATTGGAACCTCTGCTCGCATACAGTCGCAAATATTTAGCGCCTTTAAGTTCTACACATATAAATTGAGATTCAGCCTGAGGTCCTATAAGTTGCGGGCTCGTCACCATATATTCCCAATTAGTTCCGTCCATAGAAGTACCTACGTTGAACCCTACACCGTCGCCTTTGGTTGCTGACCTGTTCAATCCAACGTAAGCCGTAAAATACTCGTAATTATAGTTTTCAATATTATAATATAACGAAACGAAGCCCTTATTGGAGGCAGTATGCGTAAACAAGCCTTTGTCAAACGTGTACCAAGCCCCCTCTATTTTTACCTGCATTTTAGTGCCGTTTGCATCTATCGCGTCTTTTATCAAGGGCCTACCGGACTCAAAATTCTCGTTCTTGTAGGGCTCTAAATCGGATAAATACTTAAAATCTTCGTCGTTTGTCTCTTCTTCGGCAAAGGCGTTTACAATATCTGCGCCCGCTCCGAAAGAACTAAAGTTGACGACGATGCCGTAAATTAAAGTTACGAATAACAATAAACTTAATAAAACGGCTGTCGTTTGCTTTACTATCCTTTTCGTCATTAATCTATCTCCTTACAATAATAATCGAATATTTAATATATACTATTATATTATATCAAGGTAATCATAAATTGTAAATTATTTATTATTTCTTAAAGCGTGAAAAATTTGTAAAATCGTTTTGCGGCAATATAAAAGCCCGCACCAAAGTGCGGGCTTTTTGCTATTCGAAAATTACTTTCCGGAATTTTGCGTACCGAAATATTACTTCGTTGGGCGAAAGGGTTTACTTTATCGGCAATGCTCTGCCGGAAGTTTTCAGCGTTCGTTCGTCTAAACTTTCGCCGTCGAGTACGAGTTTGCCGTTTATGAATACTTTATCGATACCAAAGGACTGCGTTTTATCGGGCGTAGCGTTTTTCAACTGTTCTTCATCAAACACGGTTAAATCGGCAAAATACCCTTTTTTGATATAGCCCCTGTTATCGAGCATAAACCTGTCTGCGGTTGCGCCCGTCATTTTGCGGACGGTGTTCGGCATAGTATCGCCCGTGCCGAGCAACGAATCGCGCAGGAACTTGGGGAAACAATCGTAAATTGCGGGATTTTGTATGCCGTGCTCCTCCACCCACGCATCGGTCATATACAGACAGTCTTCGTGGCGGGAAAGCTCGGAAATTATCTGAGGAGTGGAATACGGTCCCATATTTACTCTGCCCTTAAAGCCACTTTTTTCGCAAAGCATAAGGTACGCGTCAAGCTCTTTCATACCCTCTTCCTTCGCGATTTGACTGACCGTTTTGCCCTCGTATTTTTCGTAACCCTCGCCGATATACGCTATCTGAATATCGCTGAAATAAAACCCGACGAGTTTACTCGTTGCCTTAACAAGCAACGACAGTTTAAACTTTGTGAACGGCTTTTTCTTCTGCTTTGGCGTAAGGCTTTGATACCACGCGGGCAAAATTACCGTGATTACCGATACTCCCAGACACTCGTCGTAGATATCGAACTTGATATCCACGCCGTCGGCTTTAAGCTTGCTTATTATTTTTAAAAGCTCGTCCTTATCCTTAAAGGAGCTTCTGCCGACGAATATCGCGTGGGAATATTGTAGTTTGAGATTAGTGCCTTTTGCAATTTCCACCAACTCGTCCACCGCGCGCAAAAGGTGCGACCTACCCAACAGCTGTTTGTAAGCCATTGATACGGCAGAGAGCGCCCTCGCGTGCACCGTGAGCGGCTTATTGTACTTTATGCAAAGCGCGGCGACCTTTTTGAGTTCGTCGATATCGGCGTATACTCCCGGTTCGTACATTAACCCGAGAGAAATTCCCGCCGCGCCGTTTTGAAGCGCACGTTCCAAAATATCGAGCATTTGCTTTTCTTCCGTTTCGGTAAGCTTGCGGTTTTCATAACCCGCAACGGCGGCTCTTGCCGAACAGTGCCCGACTAACGACGCGATATTGCAGGGAGAATTTCCGTCTATCGCGGCGAAATATTTATCCGTTTCACCGTATACGCCAGTAGTGTTGTTATAAAAGAATAGCCCGCCGCCCATTTTATCCAGGTTTTTGCAATCGTCGTTGAAGCCGACTGCGGATAAACCGCAGTTGCCCGTGATAAAAGTCGTTATACCCTGACGGATAAACGGTTCGAAATACGGCAAAGGATTATTTTTGATTGCAAACCAGTCGTTGTGCGAGTGAGCGTCGATAAATCCCGACGAAAGAGATTTGCCGGTAAGGTCTACTACTTTGTCTGCTTCCGCTTCTATTTTTTCGGCAACGTCGGCTATTTTGTCGTTGTCGATAAGCACGTCGCCGATAAACGCTTCCGCGCCCGTGCCGTCGTATATTTTTGCATTTTTAAGTAATGTTTTCATTTTTCTCCACCTAAAAAAGGAAGGCAGAGCCTTCCTTTTCAGTTCCGCAATTATTTACGGGGGTTCTTGATGTTAGCCTGCGCTGCTGCGAGACGCGCGATGGGCACGCGGTAAGGCGAGCAGGAAACGTAGTTGAGACCAATCTTATGGCAGAACTCGATTGACGAAGGGTCGCCGCCGTGTTCACCGCAGATACCTACGTGAAGCTTGCCGTTGCCCTGTTTGCCGAGCGTTACAGCCATATCCATAAGCTTGCCTACGCCGGTGGTATCGAGACGAGCGAACGGGTCGCTTTCGTAAATCTTGTTAGCGTAGTACGAAGGCAGGAACTTGCCCGCGTCATCACGGCTGAAGCCGAAGGTCATCTGCGTTAAGTCGTTAGTACCGAAGCAGAAGAAATCAGCTTCCTTAGCGATTTCGTCAGCGGTGAGCGCCGCGCGGGGAATTTCAATCATCGTGCCGACTTCGTAATGAAGGTCAGCTTTTGCCTTCTTGATAACCTCGTCAGCCGTCTTAACGACGATATTCTTAACGAAAGTAAATTCCTTAACTTCGCCCGTAAGGGGAATCATGATTTCGGGAACGACTTTCCAGTTCTTGTGCTTTTTCTGAACTGCGATTGCAGCCTTGATAACTGCCTTGGTCTGCATTACTGCGATTTCGGGATAAGTTACCGTAAGACGGCAGCCGCGGTGTCCCATCATGGGGTTGAACTCATGCAAATCGGAAATAATCTGCTTAATCTGAGCAACGGTCTTTTTCTGAGCCTTTGCCAAAGCCGCAATGTCTTCCTCGTCGGTGGGAACGAACTCGTGAAGAGGGGGGTCAAGGAAACGGATAGTTACGGGCTGTCCTTCCAAAGCTTCCATTAAGCCCTCGAAGTCCGCCTGCTGCATAGGCTCTATCTTAGCGAGCGCCGCCTCTCTCTCCTCTACGGTGTCTGCGCAAATCATTTCTCTGAACGCGCCTATTCTTGCGGGGTCGAAGAACATGTGCTCGGTACGGCAAAGACCGATACCCTGAGCGCCGAACGCAGCCGCCTGCTTAGCGTCCTTGGGAGTATCCGCGTTGGTTCTTACGCCGAGCGCCTTATACTTGTCCGCAAGCTCCATAATTCTGCCGAAGTAGCCGGAGTTGGGGTCTGCGGGAACGGTGGGGATAAGGCAATCGTAAATGTTACCGGTCGAGCCGTCAAGTGAAAGGCTGTCGCCCTCCTTGAATACTTTGCCTGCAAGAGTGAACTGCTTGTTCTCCTCGTCCATTTTAATATCGCCGCAGCCGGATACACAGCAGGTACCCATACCGCGTGCAACAACCGCCGCGTGTGAAGTCTGTCCGCCGCGAACGGTCAAGATACCCTGAGCGTACTTCATACCCTCGATATCTTCGGGTGAAGTTTCAAGACGGACGAGAACGACCTTCTTGCCCTTCTTGCCTTCGATAACTGCGTCCTCTGCCGTGAATACGATAGAACCAGCGGCAGCGCCGGGGGAAGCGGCAATACCCTTGCCGACTACGTTATTTTTATCTGCGTTTTTGAGCGCCTTAGCATCGAACTGAGGATGCAAAAGCATGTCGAGCGACTTAGCGTCAATCTGCATAAGCGCTTCTTTTTCGGTAATCATTTTTTCGTCAATCAAGTCGCATGCAATCTTGATTGCGGCAGCCGCGGTACGCTTACCGTTACGCGTCTGCAACATATAGAGTTTTTCGTTTTCAACGGTGAATTCCATATCCTGCATATCGCGGTAATGGTTTTCAAGAATTTCGCAAACTTTAAGGAACTGGTTGTATACATCGGGGAATACTTCCGCCATCTTTGCGATGGGCATAGGAG
>JAIDRY010000107.1 GCA_029061465.1 Clostridia bacterium | reverse complement strand
ACGGATAAGGCGCTTACGTTGAAGTACCGCACGGAAAAGATATGCCACTTCTATAAATGCGGCGACTATCTCAATTATATGTACGGCTATATGACGCCTTCGACGGGGTATCTTAAGCATTTTAATATGTTTATGTACGACGGACATTTTATCGTACAGTATCCGCGCTACGAGGTAAAGGGACAAATCCCCGAATTCAACGACGAGCCGACTTTGGCAAAGGTTTTAAAGCGCGCTCACAAATGGGCAAAGCTGTGCAACGCGGAGCTTATCGCCAAAATGAATAAGTGCGTAGAGGAAAGCGGCGCGGTGGATTTCATTAATCTGAACGAAACTCTGCATAACGGTATGCTTCACGAGCTTGGCGGAATTATCGCCGACGACATTGAAAATATCCGTCTTATCTGCATTGCGGGGCCGTCCAGCTCGGGCAAGACTACTTTTTCCAACCGCTTGAAAATAGAACTGATGTCCCGCGGCATAAATCCGCTGCGCATATCACTGGATATGTACTACAAGGATAAAAGCGAAATCCCCCTTGACGAGTACGGCGCGCCCGATTTCGAGGATATAAACGCTTTGGACGTCAAGCTGTTTAACGAGCAGATGCAGGCTTTAATCGACGGTGAGGAGGTGGAGCTGCCCGATTACCGTTTCGGCGCGGGCAGGGCTGGGAAAGGCATACCCACTAAAATTTCCGAGAATACGCCCATTATCATCGAGGGTATACACGCCCTAAACGACGATTTGTCGTTCCTTATACCCAAGCATCAGAAATTCAAGATTTACATTGCACCGCAATTCCAGATTAATATCGACTACCACAACCCGATAAGCTACACCGACATTCGGCTACTTCGCAGAATTGTCCGCGACAAAAAGTACCGCGACGCATCGGCAGAGCGGACTCTTGAAATGTGGCCGAGTGTGCGCAGAGGCGAATTCAAATGGATTTATCCATATCAGGAAGGGTGCAACTATGTTTACAACTCCGCATTAACTTACGAGCTGTGCGTGCTTAAAAAGTACGCCCTGCCCGCATTGCAGGAGGTTAAAGTCAACAGCCCTTACTACATAATGGCAAACAGGCTTATCAAATTCCTTAAATACTTCAAAGAACTGGACGAAAAGTGGGTGCCGTGCAATTCGCTGTTGCGTGAATTTATCGGCGGCTCGTGCTTTGCCGAAGTTGATGAGTAAGCCGTAAGAAAAAGGATATTAATTATAAAGGACTATGAAGGATAAAAACGGGAATAAAAGAAAAATATCTTTCAGATATATTTGCTGGCTAATTGCTTCAATAATTATGTTTACCGCATTTTTTTTGACTTTGGTATTTGAATTCCGCATATTTGATAAATTTGAAACTACTGAAATTATAAAAATAAACGGCATTACTAATCCGGACGTTGTATTTGTTTCCGGTAAACTTGAAATATCATTTTTAGTTGACGGTAAAGAGATTAGTACTTATTTTCAGGAGCCGGTAGGTAATCCGAGCATTACAGTGCGAGTCGGGGATAAAATTCAATATCTGGTTGAAAATCCAAAAGAAATTCAACTTAGACGGCCTTTGAATTTAGCATTACTTTCCGGCACCGAAGCAGTAATTGTCGCTATATTTATCGGTGCTACAATTTACGAAATTAAAAAGGGCATGTAATTTACAGGTTAGTTGTTAGCTTTCAAAGACTTAAAAGTCAATAATAGGAAAACGCTAAATTATTGACAACACAAGCTCAATCTGTCATAATAAAATAAAAAAGAGCAATACCATAATAATTATGCGAAACGTTTTTAATATTCTAAGGAAAAGAGCGGCGAGTGCCGCAGTCAGGACACGGTTATTTAAGTGCGTGAAAATTATTTCGGCATTTACAATATGTCTGATTTTAGTTTTATCGAATTTTATTTTTTCAGCTTTCACCACGGCTTTAGCCGACGACGGGCGGTCTAATAACGCTATAGTTAAAAAAGCTGGTATTTTCAGCTTTGCCGGTTATCATATGAAGGACGACGACGGCAGACTGTCGGGCTACGGCATCGAATTTTTAAATCTCGTTTCAGAATATTCGCACCTCAGTTTTCAGTACGTCGGATACGATAATTCCTGGAGCGAAATGCAGACGATGCTTGAAAACGGCGAGATTGACGTCGTTACGTCTGCCCGCAGAAATTCCGACAGAGAAAAGAAGTTTGACTTTTCCCTTCCTATCGGCAGAAACAAAACCGTACTTTCCGTACAGGTAAACAATACTAAGTTTGAGCGCGGGAACTACGCGAGTTACGATGGAATGGTCATAGGCATAGTAAAAGACAGCTCCCAAAACGACAGTATAATCAGCTTTGCAGAGGAAAAAGGTTTTGATTATACTACCGTAGAAAAAGCCGATTCCGACGAGCTTGCCGCCGCTTTGCAGAAGGGCGAAATCGACGCGATACTTTCCAGCAATTTAAGAAAGCCCGAAAACGAAAAGGTACTCGATATAATCGAGGAGGCGGACATTTACGCTATCGTCAGAAAGGGCGATACCGAGCTTTTAAAAGAAATAAATTACGCTATCGAACAGATGGATATCAACGAAGGCGACTGGCAGAACGTGCTGTTTTATCGGTACTACGGTACTAATTATTCTTCCGCGCTGTCCTTTACCGAGCGTGAAAAAGCCTATATCGAGCGAGTAGTTTCGGGAGAAAAAACTATTACCGCGACGGCTCTCGGCGACAGGCAGCCCTATTCGTACGTCGAGGACGGGCAGTTAAAAGGAATTATGCCCGATTATTTCGCAGAGCTTATGAAGCTTGCCGGTCAGTCTGCCGGTCATTCCGAAGGTCTGCCCTTTACGCTCGTCGTCCCCCAAGACCACGACGATTATCACAATATCGTCAACTCCAACGGGGTGAACGTGGTAATAGATAGTCTCGGCTCGGACGGCAACGTGGAGAGCGGCGTTCACGGCTTTAATTCAAACAGCTATATGACGGCGACGATGGCGAGAGTAACGAGGCAAGACCATAACGGCGAAATTAAGACCGTCGCCGTATCCGTTTCCCACGGCAAGGAAATTATTAAGCCCGAATTTTTAGAGGGATATACCGTTAAAACATATCCTACCGGCGACGATGCTATGCGCGCCGTTTTAAACCGCGAGGCGGACGCCGCTTACGTATACGCCTACGCCGCGCAGTTATTCGTAAATCACGACCTCACTAATTCTCTGTATTACGGCGTAATGGACGGTATGAGTACTACGTTCAGTATGTACGTCAATGAAAACACTGACCACGAGCTTATTACTATACTCAACAAATGTATTAAGCAGACGTCGGACGATACGCTCAATCAACTTGTTTTAAAGTACACGTCGTATACGATAGGCGATATGGATTTCTGGCAGTATTTGCAGGCAAATCCCGGAATAATAATCGCGGTCGTACTTATTATCGCCGTTATAGTATGCGTTATCATAGGGCTGTATCTGCGTGGACGGTGGAACCAAAAGACTCTGCGCCTTACCGAGCAGTCCAACAAGAGAATGGCGGAGCAGCTTGCGATAGTCAGAGCGCTCAGCCGAGATTATACCAACGTTTATGCGATAAACGAGGAAAAATCCACCGCCAAAATTCTTAAAATAGAGGGCAACGTAACGGGTGGAATTAACAAGTATTCCGAAGACGAGCACGACTACGGCGTTATTATCGACGCGTATATCCGCAGCCGCGTTCATCCAGACGACAGGGAGGAGCTTGCAAAAGCGCTTGCCCTCGATAACGTAGTGGAAAAGCTGCAAGCGGACGGCGAATATTTCGGCAACTACCGCATATTATCAGGCGGCGAGGTGCATTATTTACAGTACAATTACGTAAAAATTCCCGATAACGATAACGGACGCGGCGACTTTATTCTCGCGGGCTTCCGCAACATCGACGAGGCTATACGCAACGAGCAGGAGCAGAAGAACGCCCTTTCCGAGGCGCTGGCTCAGGCTCAGTACGCAAACAAGGCGAAGACGACTTTCCTCAACAGTATGTCCCACGATATCCGTACTCCTATGAACGCGATTATCGGATTTACCACTCTGGCGACGACCCATATCGACGACAAGGAACAGATACGCGATTATCTGGGCAAGATTATGACGTCGGGCAATCACCTTTTAAGTCTCATAAACGACGTGCTGGATATGAGCCGTATAGAGAGCGGCAAGGTCAAGATTGAGGAAAAGGAAACCAGCCTTCCCGAGGTCATGCACGATTTAAAGACTATCGTTCAGGCGGACGTAAAAGCAAAGCAGCTTGACTTCTACGTCGATACTCTGGATGTAACTAACGAAACGATAATTTGCGATAAGCTTCGTCTCAATCAGGTGCTTTTGAATATTTTGAGCAACGCGATGAAATACACCAAGCCGGGCGGTACGGTAAGCGTGCGCGTCGTTCAGTCCGCTGCGCAGGACGAGGGGCACGCCTGCTACGAATTCAGCGTCAAGGATACCGGCATAGGTATGAGCAAAGAATTCTTAAAGCACGTTTTCGAGCCGTTCGAGCGCGAGCAGACTTCGACGGTGAGCGGTATTCAGGGAACAGGCTTAGGCCTTGCCATTACTAAAAATATCGTGGATATGATGGGCGGTTCCATTTCGGTTGAGAGCGAGGAGGGAAAAGGCTCGGAGTTTACCGTTAAGTTTATTTTCAAGGTTGCCGACGTCTCCGCCGATAATAAGCCGCTTTCCGAGCTTGTAGATATGAAAGCGCTTGTCGTGGACGACGACGTCAATTCCTGCGAAAGCGTCAGCAAAATGCTCGCTACCATGGGTATGCGCCCCGACTGGACGACGCTTGGAAGCGAGGCGCTGAGCCGCACGGATTCCGCTTTAAAGAGTAAGGAGCCTTACGGAGTGTATTTAACCGACTGGCTTATGCCCGATATGAACGGTATGGAGTTAGTCAAAAAACTTCGCAAAAAGATAGGCAAAGATATTCCAATTATAGTACTCACCGCCTACGACTGGACGGATATCGAGAAGGAGGCGCGGGAAGCGGGCGTAACGGCGTTCTGCTCGAAGCCTATCTTCCTTTCCGACCTTCGTAACGTTTTAACCGCTCCGTACTCTGAGAAAGGCGAGGGGGAAACAGGCAAGCCCGAAATTCGCTTCGACGGAAAGAAGATTTTGCTCGTCGAGGATAACGAGCTTAATCAGGAAATCGCGCAGTCCATTTTGGAGGAAGCAGGTTTCATTATCGATACGGCGGACGACGGCAGCGTAGCCGTGGAAAAGATGAAGGAGAAGCCCGCGGGCACGTACGATATGATACTGATGGACGTTCAGATGCCTATTATGAACGGTTACGAGGCGACCCGCGCTATCCGTGCGTTGGCCGACCCCGCGAAGGCGTCTATTCCTATCGTAGCGATGACGGCTAACGCTTTCGAAGAGGATAAAAAGGAAGCGTTGGACTCGGGAATGAACGGTTACGCGTCTAAGCCTATAGATATCGAAAAACTCATGAAAACCTTGCAGGATATTTTAAAATAAACCAAGTTACGGTAAGCCGCCCGCGCAAAACGCGCGGGCGGCTTAAATTTAATACTTGTATATTCGGTTACTTTGTGATACAATAGATTTGATATGAAAAAGGAAAACTTATCTGCGGCGGACGCGTTAAAGCGGCTTAAAGCGGGAAATTTAAATTATCTCAATTCAAAAATGAATTCGGGCGACGTTTCGCCCGAAATCAGGCGGGAAACGGCTGAAAACGGACAAAAGCCGTACGCCGTAATAGTCGGGTGCTCCGATTCGAGAGTAATACCCGAAAGTATTTTTTCGGCGGGCATAGGCGAGCTTTTCGTCATACGCGTTGCGGGCAACGTCATAGATAATCACCAGCTCGGCAGTATAGAATACGCGGTGGAGCACCTCGGCTGTAAGCTTGTTATCGTTCTCGGTCATACGTTCTGCGGCGCGGTTGGTGCGGCGGCAGGTAAAAACGGCGGTTACGTAAAATTCATTACCGACAAAATAAGAAGCGCAATCGGTGAAGAAACGGACGCTGTTAAGGCAAGTATTTTAAATATAAAGCAAAGCGTTTCAAAAATAGAAAAGCTTATAAAAAGAACGGACGGTTTACATATTACGGGCGCGCTCTATCATACCGAAAGCGGAAAGGTCGACTTTGATATAACCGATTAATTTTGAGTAATAAAAAAATGACTGCCGACGAAATAATAAAATACTGTCTTGAAAATTTGGAAGGCGTTGTGCTTGTGAACAGTTGGGGTGAAAGAGGAATTTTCTACAATCCCCAAAACAAGTTGAAGCGCGGGGTTTATATTCTTACCGTCAAGGAGAAGGACGGCGAAAACGACGGCTCGTCAAACCTTGACAGAGATGGAATATACCGCGTAAATCTCGGCGTTCGCAAGCAGACTTTTTTAAATGCGTTTAAAAGCGTGCCCGCCCGCCCTGCAAAAGGCGGAGTTGTGGATATGGCTTTCGATTTTACGGCGACCGATAAAATTTTACCTCACCCCGTGTACGGCTGGATGAGTTGGATTTGCTGTCTTAATCCCTCCGACGAAACGTTTGAAAAATTAAAACCGCTTATTGCGGAAGCCCACGCATACGCAAAAGAAAAGTTTGAAAAGAGGAAAATATGACGGATTTAACAACTTTGACAAATATCGGCAAAGAGATGGCAAGCAAGCTGAAAAGCGTTGAAATAAATTGCGTCGAAAAACTAATTGAGCTTGGTTCGAAAGAGGCTTTTTTCAGACTGAAAACTAAATATCCGCAGGTGTGTCTGGTTCACTTATACACGCTGGAAGGCGCAATTGAAAACGTAGAATTCAACAGCCTTTCAGAAGAAACCAAAGCAGATTTAAAAGCGTTCAGCGACAGCCTGAAATAAAAGAGGTGAAATATATGTGTGCTTGGAACCCTTGGCGGGGCTGTAAAAAATGCAGTGACGGCTGTTTGCATTGCTATATTCATAAAGGCGATTATAAAAGAAATATAGATACGAATAACATCGTAAAAACAAAAGATTTTAATAAGCCGATTGAAAGATTAAAAAACGGCAATTACAAAATGAAGTCTGGACTCGTCTATCTGTGTTTTTCAACCGATTTTTTAATTGAAGAAGCGGACGGGTGGAGAGACGATTGTTGGAAAATGATAAAAGAAAGGCAGGACTGCACTTTTTTATTTCTTACAAAACGAATTGACAGATTTATGCAATGTATTCCGGACGACTGGGGCAACGGCTATGACAACGTAGTCGTTTGCTGTACCGTTGAAAACCAAAAAAATGCAGATTATAAATTGTCGGTTTTCAAAGATTTACCCATAAAACATAAGTGTATAACCGCACAGCCGTTATTGGAAAATATTGATATCGAAAAATATCTCGACAATATAGATTTGGTTGTTGTCGGCGGAGAATCCGATATAAATGCAAGACCGCTGGACTATAACTGGGTGCTGAACATCAGAGAACAGTGTATAAGAAAAAACGTTAATTTCGAGTTCAGACAGTGCGGAACTTATACCGTCAAAGACGGAAAACAATATAAATTACAGACGAAGGATTTGTGCAAACAGGCAAGGTTAGCAAATATCGATTTTAAAAGAAATTAATAAATTACTTTTAGCGGAGAAGCTATGTATTGTATCAGAAGAATAACGGCAGACGAAGTGGGCGAAGCATTAAAGCTTGCAATGGAAGTTTTTATGCAGTTTGAAGCGCCCGATTATAAACCGCAAGGGGTGGAAACGTTCAGGACGGGCGTCATAGAGAACCCTGAATTTATAGAAAAGTGCAGGCAGGGGATTTGTCCGATTTACGCCGCATTTGACAACGGTAAAATAATAGGAATTATCGGTATGCGAAATCAATCGCATATTAACTTGGTTTTTACGAAACGTGAGTATCAGCGCAGGGGCGTAGCGACTTCTATATTCGAATACGTGCTGTCGGAGATAAAAAAGAACAGTCCGCAAGTCAAAGAAATTACGCTCAATTCTTCCCCATACGGAAAGAATTTTTATTTGCACTTGGGGTTCTTTCCATTATCGGAAGAACAGGAAACGGACGGGATTAAATTCACGCCCATGAAGTACGTTTTAAGAGGATAGCAATAAATACGGCAAATAATCTTAAAAACAAATAACCCCGACGGTATCAGGGGAAGTTAGATTTTTATTTTACAAATTTTTGCGGCGGTGCTATAATTGTTTTGTGGCGTGGAAATTTTAGCCGCACATAAAATATGGACAGGCATTTTTTATACTTGCGTGAAAGGCTCAGAAAGCGCAGATACGAGGCAAAGCGGATACATAAGGAGTGGGTCGGGTTCGGCACGGGATTAAAAGCCGTACTAAGCGACCTGTTTATAGTATTTCAGCTTAGCGTAATAGGCGTTATATATTCCATTCTCGCGCACGAGTTCCCTATATTATTCTACGTAAGCGTCGGCTTAACGGCACTGACATTATTGGCGGTGCTGTTGTTCGAGCCCGACGTTCAGTCGAAAATAAGCTGGACGCTTCTGTTTTTAATTTCGTTCGGAAGCGGATTTTATATCTATTTTTTTTCAAGACAGTGGGTTTGCTTTTTCTGGCATAAGGTTTATTTTTCACGGATAAAAAAACGCGTAGGAAGTCTTGAAAACGATTTTACTATCGGCGCGGAACGCTGTAACGATACGGAAAAATATTTGCAAAGCTTTGGCTTTAAAACCTTTGCAGGCACGGAAGTGCAGTACTATTCCAACGCAAGAAAGATAATGGACAACTTAATAGCACGTATCGACGCGGCGAAAAAATACGTTTTTATAGAGTTTTTTATCGTTGCGGACGGCGTGTTTTTAGACAGGCTTATAAGCATATTCCGCCGCAAAACTGCTGAGGGCGTAAAAATTTATATGCTTTACGACGACGTGGGTTCGGCGGGGGTGCTGTCGGACTTTGTCAAAAAGCAGATACGCACGTCGGGAGTTAAGCTAAAGGCTTTTCATAAGCTGTTTTCGCCGTTTTATTTCGGGCTGAACTACCGCGACCACAGAAAGATAGTTGTCGTCGACGGACAGACGGGATATCTGGGCGGCTTCAACCTTATCGACGACTGCGCCAACCAGCGTAAAATGGAAGGCGTCTGGAAGGATTCGGGGCTTCGGCTTGATGGTGCGGCGGTGGACGAGCTTGCGGCCCAATTTATAAGGCAGTGGCAATTCGCCACTCACGAAAAATTAAATAAAGATTTATTTATGGGCAATTTTACCCCCGCGGTAAATTCGTCTCGCGTAACCGTCTATGCGGGCGGGCCGGAAATAAACGGTTACGTTTGCAGAGGAGCGTATGCTTCGATAATTAATTCCGCACGGGAAAAGCTGTATATTATGACCCCATACCTCGTGCCCGACAGCAGGCTTTTTAAAAGCCTTATTAAAAAGGCTCGGGAGGGAGTTGACGTAAGACTGGTACTGCCAGGCGTGCCCGATTACAGATATATTTACCGGGTTACTCTTTCAAATGCCCGTCGGCTCATGAAAAAGGGCGTAAAGGTTTGGCTTGCGGGCGGAACATTCGTCCACAGCAAGGTTATGCTGACGGAGAGCGAGGCGGCGGTAGGCTCGGTAAATCTCGATATGCGCGCGTTCTATCAGGAGTTTGATAACGGCGCTGTGATAAACGACGAAACAGCGCTTGCGGATATCGAAAAGGATTTCGAGGCAACGTTTACCCGCAACGCGCAGGCGGAGATTAAAAGGGTTAATCCCGCGGGCGCATTAATAAACGCAATACTTAGGCTCGTTTCGCCGCTTATGTAGGCGGCACGGCTTTAAATAAATTTTAAGGAGCAGATATGTTAGGTAATTTCAGTTACTCAAACCCCACTAAGCTTTACTTCGGTGAAAATTCTTTGGACTACCTTTCCGGTGAGCTTGCAAAATACGGTAAAAACGTAATGCTGGTCTACGGCTGCGGATCAATTAAAAAATCGGTCTTGTACGATAAAATTATTAAAAATTTAAAAGACTGCGGTAAAGCAGTTTTCGAGGACGGCGGCGTTATGCCCAACCCCACGGTTGAAAAGCTGAACGATGGCTGCCGCATTGCAAAGGACAACTCGGTCGATTTGATTCTGGCTGTGGGCGGCGGCTCGGTATGCGACTATTCAAAGGCGGTTTCCGTTTCCGCGTACTGCGGCGACGACCCGTGGGAGAAGTACTTTATCCGCTTTGAAGAGCCTACGTGCAAAATTATCCCCGTGGGCTGCGTGCTGACTATGGTGGGCACGGGCAGTGAAATGAACGGCGGCTCGGTTATTACCAACCATGCACAAAAGCTTAAAATAGGGCACGTATTCGGCGACGAGGTTTTTCCCAAATTCTCTATTTTAAATCCCGTGCTCACCTACACTTTGCCTAAATACCAGATGGTTGCGGGAATATTCGACATTGCTTCCCACATTATGGAGCAGTATTTTTCGGGCACTGACGACAACACTTCCGACTATCTTGCGGAGGGGCTGTTCAAGTCGCTCGTGGAAAGCTCGCTTGTTGCAGTAAAAGAGCCTGAAAATTACGAGGCGAGGAGCAACATTATGTGGATTGCAACCTGGGCGCTGAACACGCTTATCGCAAAGGGCAAGACCACGGACTGGGAAGTGCATATGCTCGGACAGGCGGTCGGTGCGCATACGGATGCAACGCACGGTATGACGCTTTCTGCGGTTTCTCTGCCGTATTATAAATACATTCTGCCTTACGGGGTAAATAAGTTTAAGCGCTTTGCAATAAACGTCTGGGGAGTTAATCCCGCGGGTAAGGACGACAAAGCTGTTGCTTTGGAAGGGCTTAAAGAAATGGAGAAGTGGATGAAAAAACTCGGCGTTGCTTTGAGCCTTTCCGAACTCGGCGTTAAGGCTGGGGATATAGAGGGCATTGCCGACAGCACTCTCGTTATGGACGGCGGTTACAAAATTTTAGACCGCGCGGGAATAGTAGAAGTATTAAAGGCAAGCTTGTAATCAATAATAAAAAACTGACACATACAGTGTATTCCATAGACAATAAGGCAAGGACAGCTCCTTGCCTTTTGTTTTTGATTTTGATATAATGTAGCTACGATAAACAGTAATTAGGCGGAACACTTTATGGATAAAACAATTATTGACGACGCAATATGCTATGTTAAATCCATTTTTCAGAATGAGTACAGCGGACATGATTACTTTCATACTTTGAGAGTATACAAAACAGCGACGAAAATTGCCGAGCAAGAGAGAGGGAACTTATTTATCGTTCAGTTGGCAGCATTGCTGCATGATGTAGATGATATAAAGTTGTCACCCGAGACGTATGCAAATAAGGATAGAGCCGTTGCCTTTTTAAAAAAACACGATTTATCTGAAACAATGATAAAAACAATATGCGATATCATTGATGAAGTATCATACAAAGGAGCGGACAGTACCGCGCCCAAATCGCTTGAGGGAAAATGCGTACAAGACGCGGACAGACTGGACGCAATAGGTGCTATCGGCATTGCAAGAGCTTTCGCGTATGGCGGAAGTCATAACCGTGTCATTCACGACCCCGATATGAAACCGTCTATGCACATGAATGCGGATGAATATCAAAAGCACGTTTCTACAACGGTAAATCATTTTTATGAAAAACTGTTTCTGCTTAAAGATTTGATTAATACCGACACAGCAAAAAAAATAGCCGAACGAAGAGAAGATTATATGAAAGCCTACATTTCGGAATTTTTAGACGAGTGGGAGGGTATTCGATAAATTTCAATTTATCTTTATGAACGTTAAAAAAGCCAACCCGTCGGGTTGGCTTTTTTTATTTGTTTATCTTTCGTC
Source organism: Clostridia bacterium (assembly GCA_029061465.1). Classification (GTDB taxonomy): domain Bacteria; phylum Bacillota; class Clostridia; order Christensenellales; family Borkfalkiaceae; genus Coproplasma. The sequence continues at coordinate 1,058 of JAIDRY010000107.1, read as the reverse complement.
CGCTGAGTACTTTTGCAATCGTTTTGATAAGAAGGGGGACGTCAAGCGGCTTTGCAAGATGTGCGTCCATACCTGTTTCGATAGAGGCGCGCTTGTCGCTTTCGAGCGCGTTTGCGGACAGCGCAATTATAGGAATTTGCGCAAGGTCGGGGTCGGGCAAGTGCCTTATTGCCGCGGTGGCTTCCCAGCCGTTCATAACGGGCATCTGAATATCCATAAGTATCAGTGCGTAATATCCCGCCTCTGACGCGGTAACCTTGTCTACGCTTATCTTTCCGTTTTTCGCGGTGTCTACCAAAAATCCGTAGTCTTCCAGAATTTCCGTCTCTATTTCAAGATTCATTTCATTGTCTTCAACAAGAAGAATTCTCTTACCCGTGAGGTCGGTCTCCTCAAACGTGCCTTCGGGTAATTTATCCGAATTGCAGATGCGGAACGCAATGGATACCGTAAATTTACTTCCCTTGCCCTCAACGCTGTCAACGGATATGGTGCCGCCCATGATGTCGGCGGTGTACTTTGCAATGGCAAGCCCCAGTCCCGCGCCGAACCTTCCGCTTGAGGTCGAGTTGCTCTCACGCTCGAAGGGTCGGAAAATGCGCTGTAAAAATTCCGGCTTCATTCCCACGCCCGTGTCCTCGCAGACGAAGCGGAACGTTGCGAATTCTTCGTTCGCCTTTGCTTCCGTTACGGTAAGGGTTACGCTGCCGCCTTCCTTGTTGAATTTAACGGCGTTGGACGCAATGTGCGTGAGCATCTGCTTTAATTTGTCTTTATCGGCAAACACGTGGGTATTCGTAAGCGCGCGGGTGCGCAGGGTTACGGCAACGTTCTTTTGCGTTGCGCTCGGAAGAAGGGAGGAATATATTTCGCTGACGATTTCCGTTATATCGCATTCGCTTTCTTTTACGAGGAAGTCGTGGGCTTCCTTGTCTGAAACTTCCAAAACCTTTTTAATAAGGTCCAAAATCTGGTCGCCAGCCTCGTCTATTTTCGTGAGATAACGCGCAACCGCTTCGGGGTCATTTATGTTTTTGCGCGCAAGCGCGGTGTAACCC
>JAIDRY010000106.1 GCA_029061465.1 Clostridia bacterium | reverse complement strand
GTATTTAATAGTTCTTACCATCTGCGAGGTATATGAGTTTTCGTTATCGTACCAGGAAACTACCTTTACAAGCGTCTTGCCGTCGCCGAGGGGCATGCACTTCGTCTGGGTTGCATCGAAGAGTGAACCGTAAGTCATACCGATAACGTCGCTGGAAACAAGCTCCTCCTCGGTGTAGCCGTAAGAAGCGGAAGCCGCTGCCTTCATTGCGCCGTTTACTGCGTTTGCGTCAACTTCGCCTTCGCATACTGCAATAAGCTGGGTAAGCGAACCGGTGGGAACGGGAACGCGCTGAGCGCAACCGTCAAGCACGCCGTTAAGCTCGGGAATAACAAGTCCGATAGCCTTTGCTGCGCCGGTCGAGTTGGGAACGATGTTGCAAGCAGCTGCTCTTGCTCTTCTCAAATCGCCCTTTCTGTGAGGTCCGTCAAGAACCATCTGGTCGCCAGTATATGCGTGAATAGTCGTCATATAACCCTTGGTGATTTTGCAAAGCTTATTTAAAGCGTCAGCCATAGGTGCAAGGCAGTTGGTCGTACAGCTTGCAGCGGAAATAACGGTGTCGCTTGCCTTTAAGGTCTTTTCGTTTACGCTGTAAACAACCGTAGGAAGGTCGTTGCCTGCGGGAGCGGAAATAACGACTTTCTTAGCGCCTGCTTTGATATGAGCGGACGACTTCTCTTTGGAGCAGTAGAAACCTGTACATTCCAAAACAACGTCAACATTGTGTTTTTTCCAAGGAAGGTTAACTGCGTCTTTTTCTGCGTAAATTTTAATTGTCTTGCCGTTTACAGTGATAGAATCTTCACCGGCAATAACCGAATCAGCATACTTATATCTGCCCTGAGCGGAATCGTACTTCAAAAGGTGAGCAAGCATTTTGGGGCTTGTCAGGTCGTTGATAGCGACGATTTCGTATCCCTCTGCATCAAACATCTGTCTGAATGCAAGGCGGCCGATACGGCCAAATCCGTTGATTGCAACTTTTACATTTGCCATAAAATAAATTCCTCCGAATTTTTAATCGATAATTATTTATCAAACACTGTAATTATATCAAACTACTGCGTTTAAGTCAACAAAATTTAACCAAATTTTACCACTACTTAGATTATATCCCAAAGCAAAAATATTAGCAACGATTTTGGTAATATTTTCAAAAAATTTTAAAATCCGCTTGTATTTTATACGCCGTTGCTTTATAATTAAATACGGTTAAATAATTTATTCGGAGGATATATAATGGCACTCGTATCAGCTAAGGAAATGCTTGAAAAAGCAAGAGAAGGCAAGTATGCCGTAGGACAATTCAACATCAACAATCTTGAATGGACAAAATCCATTTTACAGACCGCGCAGGAGCTTAACTCCCCCGTTATCCTCGGCGTATCGGAAGGCGCGGGAAAATATATGACGGGCTTTAAAACCGTTGCTTCTATGGTTAAGGCAATGATTGAGGAACTTAAAATTACCGTTCCCGTTGCGCTTCACCTCGACCACGGCACTTACGAGGGCTGCTATAAATGTATTGAAGCGGGCTTCTCCTCCATTATGTTCGACGGCTCCCACTTCCCCATTGACGAAAATATCGAAAAGACGAAAGAGCTTGTTAAGGTATGTAAAAAGAAAGGTCTCAGCCTCGAAGCCGAGGTTGGAGCTATCGGCGGCGAAGAAGACGGCGTTGTAGGCAAAGGCGAATGTGCAGACCCCGACGAATGCAAAATGATTGCGGATTTGGGCGTAACAATGCTTGCAGCAGGTATCGGCAATATTCACGGCAAATACCCCGCTGACTGGGCAGGACTCAGCTTTGAAACGCTTGAAGCCGTTAAAAATAAGGTTGGCAAAATGCCCCTCGTCCTTCACGGCGGCACGGGTATTCCCACCGAAATGATTAAAAAGGCAATTTCGCTCGGCGTTGCCAAAATCAACGTTAATACCGAGTGCCAGCTCGCTTTCCAGGAAGCTACGAGAAAATATATCGAAGAAGGCAAAGACCTTGTAGGAAAGGGTTTCGACCCCCGCAAGTTGCTTACCCCCGGCGCTCAGGCAATTAAAGATACCGTTAAAGAAAAAATGGAAATTTTCGGAAGTATCGGCAAAGCGTAAAATTTACGTCCGTTATGGATAGGTAAAAAAAGCAAGGATGAAATAGTCCTTGCTTTTTATTTTAAATTTTGATATAATGAAACTACAATAAACAGTAATTTGAAAAATGGACTATAAATATGCTAATCGGAATTATTGGAGAAAATTGCAGCGGAAAATCCACACTTGCCGAAGCAATAAAAAATGCAATTGGAGCAGATATAATTACAGGTAAAGATTATCTTAAAATGGCTAAATCAGAAAATGAAGCAATTTCGTTGTTTAAAACGAAATTGAAAGACGCACTACTTACGGATAAAAATATTGTTTATGTCATTTCGGAAAAAGAGCATATTAGCTTGCTCCCCGATGGGGCTATCAGAATACTTGTCAAAGCGGATATTGATACGATAAAAGAGCGTTTCAAGAAAAGAATGTGCGGCAATCTACCTGCGCCAGTTGAGCAAATGCTCGAACGTAAACACGGTATGTTTGATAACGAAATTTGCGATTATCAATTTGACGGTGTATCGGGAGACCTTTCGGAGATTTGCCGTATTATAAAACATAGAATAATATAAAATTTAGTTTAGGGATATTTATGGACGAAATTTCTCTACATATAATGACAAGAGAGCTTTGTCATCAGTTATATATGAGTTGGGAAAATGACCCCTCAATTTATATAGATATGAGTTTGTTTACAGCATACAAATATGATGAAAATGCAGTAAATAAATATTTTGAAACAAAACAAAATCCATCTCGCATTCTGTTTGCAATAATGAAAAATGGAAAACCGATTGGAGAGTTGCAATTAAAACACATAAATCGAACAAGTCGGGAATGTACATTGAGCATACATTTGCAAAATGATACAGTGAAAGATAAAGGATATGGCACACGTGCAGAGCAGTTGGCGATACAATATGCCTTTGAGGTGTTGGATATGGTTGCTGTAAATGCTGATACAGTTATAAAAAATACTCGTAGTCAACACGTGCTTGAAAAAGTTGGATTTAGGCTTATTAGAGAAGAAAACGGTTTCAAGTATTATAGATTTCAACGTTAAATTTCAATTTATCGTTTTAAATATAAAGAAACAAAAATATAGCCCGCTATTCTTCTATTGCGAAGAATAGCGGGCTTTTGTTTGCACTTAATTTTAAATTTTATCTGCAAGGGCGGCGGCATGTTTGCAACCGTCCGTTTTATTTATATCACCTGCGTGTAACACGCCGGGGATAAGCACCTCCCCTACTATTTTCCATTTCAGTAACTCGGCAGAACGCTCGATAGGAATTCGCACTCCGTCCATTACCGACACATCGTCCTCTTCACAGCAGGTTATAATCGCGCACTCTTTACCCGCAATATCCTTGCCCGCAATACAGAACGAATACAGTCTATCGATTACGCCCTTTATTTGCGCGGGGATTGAATAGCAGTAAACTGGCATTGTAAAGACTACAACGTCAGCTTCGAGAATTGACGGA
>JAIDRY010000105.1 GCA_029061465.1 Clostridia bacterium | reverse complement strand
GTGCTGCTGCGCAAGGACAAATATCTGCCCGTAAAGGGATTTTCTTATTTTATTGAAGAGAATAAAAACGATTAATTAGCTATTAATTAATTGTGTTTTCAATCTGTCTGTGTTATAATGCTACGGTATAATGCGTATTTTGCAGGAGGCGTTATGATAAAAATTCTTGTTGACGCTATGGGCGGAGACAACGCACCCGCCGCAACCGTAGAGGGGTGCGTTCAGGCGCTTAAAAACGATAAGGAACTTTACCTCGTCTTAACGGGCAGACAAAACGATATAGAGGCGGAGCTTGTTAAATACAAGTACGACAAGTCCCGCATTGAAATAGTCGACTGCCCCGACGTTATAGATATGAACGATATCCCCACGGAAGCAATCAAGCGCAAGCAGTCGTCGCTCATTGCGGGGTTTTGGAAGCTTAAAAAAGAGGACGACTTGTGCGCGCTCGTTACCGCGGGCTCTACCGGTGCAACGATAGTCGGCTGTCAGCTCATATTAGGCAGAATAAGGGGAATAAAGCGCCCCGCACTCTGCCCCGCAATTCCCAATTCGAGGGGGAGCGTAACCCTTCTTTGCGACTGCGGAGCTAACGCGGAATGCAAGCCCGTTATGCTTTGCCAGTTCGCGCTGTTGGCTTCCGCGTATGCCGAAGTCGGCTTCGGAATTAAAAATCCGAAGGTCGGACTTCTTTCAAACGGCACAGAAGAGCACAAGGGCGACCCTTTGCATCAGGAAACATATAAATATCTTTCCAAAATGCAGGGCATAGATTTTTACGGAAATATAGAGGGTAGAGATATAATGCTCAGCCCCTGCGACGTAGCCGTTGCGGACGGCTTTTCGGGCAATATCGCTTTGAAGTCAATGGAAGGTTGCGGCAAGCTCGTTTTGGGAGTAATGAAAAAGGAATTTTCTGCAACCCTCTCTTCCAAGATAGGCTATCTCTTTATGCGTAAGGCAATAAAGAATATGCGCGGTCAGCTTGACTTTGAAAAGTTCGGCGGCGCGCTTTTGCTCGGACTTAAAAAGGTAGTGGTTAAAAGCCACGGCTCGTCAAAGGCTTCGACTATTGCGGCTTCGATTGCAAACGCGGCGTCCATTTACAGAAAAGGGCTTGTTCCCGCAGTTGAAAAGAAGCTTGAAAACGTTGACTTCGACACGTTAATTCCAGAGGAAGAGTAATGGATTTTTCCGCAGCGGAGAAAATTTTAAATTATACTTTTAAGGATAAAGAGCTTTTGCGCCGTGCGCTCACCCTTTCTTCGTACGACTTTAAAAAGTGCAATCAGTCTCTTGAATTTTTCGGCGACGCGATAATAGAATTTATCGTTTCCGAAAAGGTGTTTGCGCTCGATAAGGACGAGGGCGATTTGACTAATTTAAGAAAGTCGGTCGTATCCGATAAATCGCTCGGCGAAGTAGTAAGGCGCTTGGGGCTCGATAAATTTTTAATAAAGGGCGAGGGCGACAACAATAATAAAAAGGCGGTGCCCTCCGCGTACGAGGCGGTTACGGCAGCCATATATCTCGACGGCGGATTAGAAGCCGCAAAAAAATTCGTTTAAAACACTCTCGATTTTTCCGTAAGAGAGGACGACAATTTTATAGGCGCCTTGCAGGAATGGATGCAAGCCCGCAAGTATACAACGCCCGTTTACGAAATTAAAAGCAGCGGCGGCGGGTTCGAGGCAAGCGTAGTCATTATGGAAGAAGTATTCACGGGCGCGGGCGAAACCAAACAACAGGCAAAACAAAGCGCGGCGGAACGCGCAATAGCAAAACTCAAAAAAGACGGTAAATTATGATTACATTCAAACAGATACAGCTTGTCGGCTTTAAATCGTTTGCCGACAAAACGACTATTAATCTTGACGAGGGCGTAACGTGTATAGTAGGTCCCAACGGTTGCGGAAAATCCAACGTTGCGGACGCTATACGCTGGGTTTTGGGCGAACAGTCGGCTAAAATGATGCGCGGCTCGCAGATGCTCGACGTCATTTTCAGCGGCACGCAGACAAGACGTCAGATGTCTATGTGCGAGGTAACTCTCACCTTCGACAACACAAACCGCATATTCGATATCGATTGCGACGAAGTCGAGATGACGAGAAGACTTTATCGCGATGGCGACAGCGAATACCTCTTGAACAAACAGCCTTCGCGTATGAAGGTGTTAACGGGACTTTTACACGGCGCGGGCGCGGCGAAAGAGGGCTACTCGATTATCGGTCAGGGCAGAATAGAGCAGATAATGAACGCAAAGCCCGAGGACAGGCGCTCGATTTTCGAAGAGGCTACGGGTATAGTAGTTTTCAAGGACAGGAAATCGGAAGCGGAAAGAAAATTAAACGGCGCAAAGGACAATCTGTTCGTGCACGCACAGCGTATGCAGGAAGTTGAAAGACAGCTCACCCCATTGAAAAAGGCCGCGGAAAACGCCATTAAATACCGTGAACTCTATTCCGAGCTTCGCCGCCACGAAACGAATTTGTACATAGTCCGCCACGACAGTGCCGAGGGCGAAAAGAATAAAATAATCGAGAAGAAAGCTAAGATTGACGAGCGCACGGAATTTTTAACCAAGCGCATGGACGAGCTGTTGGAAGAATATCACGACTGCCGCAACAAGCTAGCTTCGGCGGACTCGGTATTGCAGGAATTGAACGACAGAATACGCCGTTACGAAGTCGGCATTGCAAACAAGAGCGGCGAATCCAAGCTGTACACCGAGCGTGCAAAATCGGTTAAGCAAAAGCTTGCCGCCGCGCAGGACGACATTTCCTTTTCGACAAAGCGTATAGAGGAGCTTGAACGCGACGTAAGACGTACCGAGGCGTTGAAGAGCAGAAACGCCGAAAGAATAGAGCAGATGACCGCGCAGACCGAGCAGTTACAGCGCGAGACTGGCGACCTTTCCGCAAAGATTGCCGACTACGAATACCAGACGGGCGAACACCGCAAAAAGGTTATGGACACGTTTAAGGACTTGTCCGAAATGCGCCGTAACCTCGGCTCGCTCGAAGCTCAGAAAAAACTGCTTGCCGAAAGGCTTAAAGAAATCGAGGACGAAATGGAGAAAATCCACGTCCGCCGCGACGAAGCCAAGGCAAGGTATGAAAGCAGTATCGAGCGCGGGGAAGAGCTTTCAAAGCTCCTCGGCAACGAAGACGCGCTTTTGTCGGAAGCTGAGCAAAAGCTTTCCGCAAGCGAAAACGAAGTTCAGCAGCTTATCCGCAAGGTGTACGATACGCAGGCGCAGATAGGCAGCCTTAACGAAACCCTCAATACATACCGTGCCCTCCGCGACAGGTTTGACGGATATATCTATTCCGTAAAGCGTTTAATGAACGACGCGAAGGACAACCTCGAGCTTTCCGCAAGAATAAAGGGACTTATCGCGGATATAGTCAGCTGCGACGGCGATTACGAAGTCGCAGTGGAAACGGCATTCGGCGGCGCAATGCAAAACGTAATTACGGGCACGCGCGAGGATGCAAAGGAGCTTATCGAATACTTAAAGCGCAACCGTGCCGGTCAGGTAACATTCCTGCCGCTCGACGCAATGCAGCCCCGCCCCGTAAACAAAATGATTGAGTTTGCGGTAAAGGAGCCGGGCGCAATAGACGAGGCAATTAAGCTTGTTAAATACGACAGACAGTTTGATAACGTAATTAAATACCTTTTGGGTAATACGCTTATCGTAGACAATATTCAAAACGCAACCCGCATTTCAAAGCTGTATCCCAGGGCGTTTAAAATAGTAACCCTCGACGGCGACCTCATTGCAACCAGCGGTTCTATGACGGGCGGTTCAAAAAAGGAAGTTGCTGGCAACCTTCTTGCCAACGAGCGCAGGATTAAAGAGCTTGAAGAGAGCATTGAAGCGAAGAAAGAATTTTTACACCGTTCGGAGGTGAAGCGCGCGGAGCTCAACGTTACTAAGGACGCCGCCGCAGAAGAGCTTTCACTTCTCCGCGGTAAGCTGCAGGACGCACGCACGGAGTTTGCATCCATTACAGAAAAGCAGTCGGCTTTAATGAACTTCGTTACATCTGCGGAAAGCGAGTACGCGGCGTACGGACAGTCGGTAAACGCACTCCGTCAGCGCCTTGCGGGACTTGATAACGAGTATTCGGGCGCGGCGGCAGGTGCAACCTCACTTACGCAGCAGTCGGATATAGCATCCAATGCAATGGACGATATGAGCGCGGAATACGACAGACTCCGCACCGAGCGCAACGAAAAGCTTGAAAAGCTCAACAGCATACGCGTAGAGCTTGCGGGGCTTTACAGCGCCGTTGCTTCCGCGGATGAAAATATAGTGCGCTTCAATAAGGAAAAGGAAGAGCATTACGCTAAAATCGAGCAGATTAACGCAAATATCCCCGCAATTCAGCTTGAAATAGAGAACCTCAACGCGCAGGCTGAAAAGACCGCGCTTACCGAGGACGAGCAGAGAATAGTAAACGATTTGCGCCGCCAGATAAGCGAGGTTACGCAGTCCAAAAACGAATTAAACGAGCGTATTAAACAGACGGATATAGAAAGGCTTGACAGCTCTACCGAGCGTGAAAACCTCGTTACCAAGTCGCACAATCTCGATATGGCGCTCACCAAGATAGACAGCGACCTTGAATTTTTGCGCCAGCGCATTGAGGAAGAGTACGGCGAAACATACGAGGGCTGTTTAAAATACAAAGAGGACGATTACGATACGTCGACCTCGGCGGCACAGATTGCAAACTGCAAAAGGCAGATTACAATGCTCGGTGCAATAAACCACAACGCCGTGGAAGAGTACGACGAGCTTTCCGTCCATTACGATAAAATGGTTTCGGACAGGGACGATATGGAAAAAGCTATATCCGACTTGACTATCGCTCTTGACGATATCCGTTCCGAAATGCTCAGAATATTCAACGAAGGCTTTAACACAATTAACGAAAACTTCAAACGCACATTTAAAGAATTATTCGGCGGCGGCAAGGCGGAGCTTCAGCTCGACTATACCGACTGCGACGACCCCTTGAATGCGGGCGTTGAAATTATCGCTTGCCCTCCCGGCAAAAAACTTACTAAAATTTCCCTTCTTTCGGGCGGCGAGCGTGCGTTGACCGCAATCGCAATTCTGTTTGCAATTATAGGTATGCGCCCCATGCCCTTCTGCGTACTCGACGAAATCGAGGCGGCGCTGGACGAGGCGAACGTTGCAAGGTATGC
>JAIDRY010000104.1 GCA_029061465.1 Clostridia bacterium | reverse complement strand
AAAAAAATTCAATATCCCCATTATTCAAGTGCTTGAAGGCGGCGACATTTCGAAAGAAGCCTACACGCAAGACGGAAAGCATATTAATTCCGAATTTTTAAACGGCTTAAATAAGCAAGACGCCATTGATAAAATGGCGGCTTGGCTAACGGAAAATAAAATCGGAAAAAAGACGGTTACTTATAAATTGAGAGAATGGATTTTTGCGCGGCAGAGATATTGGGGCGAACCTCTCCCTGTTATTCATCTTGAAAACGGTGAAACCGTAATTCTCGACGACGGCGAACTTCCCCTTATTCTTCCCGAAATGAAAGACTATAAAGCGCGCGGCGGCAACGCGCCGCTTGAAAATGCCGAAGATTGGGTAAACGTTACCGTAGACGGCGTTAATGGCAGGCGAGAAACAACTACTATGCCAGGTTCTGCGGGTTCAAGCTGGTATTTTTTAAGATACTGCGACCCCTTCAACAATGAAAAATTTGCCGACTACGATTTACTTAAATATTGGATGCCCGTAGACTTCTATATGGGCGGAAAAGAGCATTTGGTAGGACACCTGCTCTACTCGCGTTTCTGGAATAATTTTCTGTTCGATAAAGGTCTGGTTCCATATAAAGAGCCGTTTAAAAAGCTATATCATCAGGGGCTAATCCTCGGTGAAGACGGAAACAAGATGTCGAAAAGTCTTGGAAACGTAATTAATCCCGACGATGTAGTTGCGGAGTTCGGTGCAGACGTTTTAAGAATGTATGAGATGTTTATGGGCCCTGTGAGCGACAGCAAGCCTTGGTCCACGGCAAATATCGAGGGTGTTAAAAAATTTATTGACAGAATTAACAGACTTTACCGAGAACTTGATGTAATTACTCCCGCTCCCAACAAAGCGCTTGAAAAGATTTATCATCAAACGGTTAAAAAAGTTACCGAAGATTACGAGGCAATGAAAATCAACACTGCAATATCCCAGATGATGATTTTCGTGAACGCCGTATATAAAGAAATTGCTGACGGGAATAATTTCCCCATAGAATATGCCGAAGGCTTCGTAAAGCTTTTAAATCCCGTAATCCCCTTTATTACCGAAGAAATTTGGTGTGAAGCATTAGGACATAAATCAAGTATTGCTTACGAGCTTTGGCCTGAATTTGACGAGAGCAAATGCGGTGAAAATTCCGTTGAATATGCCGTACAAGTCAACAGCAAAATTAAAACAAGAATTACCGTTCCCGCAGATATGCCCTCAAACGAAATCGAAGCGCTTGTCAAATCACACGGTGATATAGCTCCTCTTATCGAAGGAAAGCAAATCAAAAAGTTTATTATCGTTCCTAAACGATTGATTAATATAATAGTATAAGAAAACGCGGCCCTCTTTCGGACCGCGTTTTAAAATATTTAATTATTAGGTGAATTTACGATTCACGCCACTCTTCCGTTATATCTTCCGAAAAATTTAGTCTTATAACGATTGAAGAACTTTTACAACGTCGCCTACGGTCTTTAAATCAGCAACCTTTTCTTCGGGAATGGTCTTACCGGTATTGTCCTCAAGCGTCATAAGCATTTCAACAACATCAAGAGAATCAGCGCCCAAGTCTTTAATAATCTCGCTGTCCTCGGTGATTTTAGAAACGTCGATATTTAACTGGTCTGCAAGTAATTTTGCTACTTCTTCAAACATATTTTTTGTCCTCCTTAAATTACTTAATAAGTTTACACTACACTAAATGTTTTTGTCAAGTCAATTTGCTTTTTTTGCAGAAACACGTTTCAACGACAGACCTATTCTCTGTTTTTTCTTATCAAGATTAATGATAATCGCTTCAACCTGCTGTCCCACTTTCAAAACGTCGGAAGGGTGCTTAATATATCTGTCGGTAATTTCAGAAATATGGACAAGTCCGTCCTGATGGACGCCTATATCAACAAATGCGCCGAAATCGATTACGTTTCTTACAGTTCCCTCAACAACCATACCGACTTCAAGGTCGTCAATGCTCATAATATCCTTTCTTAGCTGTCTTTGGGGCAGATTGTCACGGATATCTCTACCGGGCTTAATAAGCTCGTTTATTATATCGTTCATTGTTGCAACGTCAAGCTCGCACTCATCTGCAACTTTCTTTTCACCGTATTCCTTGACTTTTTCAGGCAGTTCCGCAAGCTTGTTGTCCCTTACGTCATTTTCCGAATATCCGAAAAGCGATAACAGCTTTTCGGCTTTTTTATATGATTCGGGATGAACGGCGGTATTATCCATAATATTTTTACCGTCGGTTATACGCAGGAAGCCTGCGCACTGCTCGTAAGCCTTTGCACCAAGCTTGGAAACTTTTAAAAGCTGTGAACGCGACGTGAATTTACCGTTTTCGTTACGGTATGCAACTATATTTTTAGCTATTCCTGAATTAAGCCCGGCAACGTACTTCAAAAGTGAAACGCTTGCCGTATTCAAATCTACGCCGACGTTGTTTACGCAGTCTTCTAAAACTCCGCCCAAAACGCTGTCAAGGCGTTTTTTATCCATATCGTGCTGGTATTGTCCCACACCGATTGACTTAGGGTCTATTTTTATAAGCTCTGCAAGAGGGTCCTGTAAGCGCCTTGCAATAGAAATAGCCGAGCGCAAAGTCAAATCGAATTCAGGGAACTCTTCAACAGCAAGCGGACTTGCTGAATAAACACTGGCTCCCGCCTCGCTTACGACAGCGTAGGTAACTTCAGCGTCGACTTCCTTTAGAAGCTCGGCAACAAATATTTCCGTTTCCTTACTTGCCGTACCGTTGCCTATTGAAATAATATCTACGTGATGCTTTGCAATAAGCGCTTTTATTTTAGCTTTTGCACCCTCGATATCGTTTTTAGGCGGTACAGGATAAATTACACCCGTATCTAAAACGTGCCCCGTTTCATCCACGACGGCAACCTTACAACCCGTTCTGTATCCGGGGTCAAGTCCAAGCGTTACTTTCCCTTTTACAGGCGGCTGCAAAAGAAGCGGACGAAGATTTACTTCAAACATTTTTATAGCTTGCTCGCTTGCTCTGTCGGTCAGAATAGCGCGTACTTCACGCTCAATCGAAGGTTGGATTAATCTGTCGTAACCGTCGTCAGCGGCTTCCTCTATTAGCTTTGCACAGTCTGAATTTCCTGCGGGCTTCACGTATTTTGCAGTACAGATACGTTTTGCTATGTCGGGATTGAAATAAATTTTAGCTTTTAAGCAATCTTCTTTTTCACCTCTGTTTACGGCAAGTATTCTGTGATTTTTAATTTCAGGGATAAGCTCGGAATAGTCGGCGTACATTGCATAAGTGCCTTTGTCGTCGTCCTTAACCATTTTAACCTGCATTTCGCCGTGATTTTCCAAGAGCGAACGAAGCTTTTTACGAAGCTCGGCATTATCAGAAACAACTTCAGCGATAATATCTTTTGCTCCTGCAATAGCCGCTTCAACGCTGTCAATTCCCTTTTCTTCGTCTATATATTCTTTCGCTTTAGCGTAAGGGTCGCCCGCCTGCTCAAGTATGTAATCGGCAAGAGGCTGTAAACCCTTTTCTATTGCAACCGAAGCGCGCGTCTTTTTCTTTTGCTTGTACGGACGGTAAATGTCTTCAACTTCCGTCATAGTCTTAGCGCCGTCTATCGCAAGCTGAATTTCTTCCGTCATTTTTTCCTGCTCAGTAATCGCCGCAGCAACTTCAGCTTTACGCTTTTCAAGATTTTTAAGATATTCGTACCTGTCGTTCAGTTCACGCAGAACCTGGTCATCGATTGCGCCGGTCATTTCCTTTCTGTAACGCGCAATAAACGGAATCGTATTTCCTTCGTCCAAAAGTTTTAAAATATTCTCGACGTGGTCGCCGCGAAGTTTAAATTCTTCAGTTAACTGTTGTGAAATTTCCATTACTTTTTCATACCTTTTAAAATGTTTTTTTGCTTGTCGGTGAGCCTGTAGCTCTCCGTTGCCTTTTGTATTGCTTTATTGTGTGTCTTTTTATCAAGTGTTGAATTTTTTAAAAACTCTATTCCGTCGTCAAAATATTTGACCAAAACCTCGGCAATAAGCCAAGCTACAGCCATATGTACGTAATAATGCTCGGTTAATGCCCGCCGGGACATTTCGAAAATTATATTTAGATATTTGCTTTCAACGTAGAAATGTAATAGTGTTGTAAGCGCAAACCTCTGATAAAATTCTTGTCCGACATCAAAATACTTGTATATGAACGGCAAAAAATCTTCTTTATGCTTTAAAATACATTTCGGAGCAAAGCAATCGCATGTTGCCCAATTATCAATAAGAGCAACGCAACCGTCAACATATTTTATAAACTCTTCGTATTTCAGGGCCGAAACAATAGTAAGTTTTAAAAAAGTTACCTCGTAAAACTCGTCGGGGAAAGTAATTACCTCTTCAATGCGCCCCGCCCACTTCTTTGCAATTTTACGAAGATTGGGAACTCTCACTCCCAACACGTTTATATTGTCATTTTTAAGAAGCTTACAATGAAACACTTTATAATTATCGTCAGCACAAGATTTAAGTTCGGTCAAAAGCTCTTGATAGGGCTGCATGCCATTCATCCTTTGAAAAATGCGTATTTGCGGGACTGGTAGACGAAAGCTTTACAAAAGGAATATGTATATCCCCGAAGTGTTTTACAAAAATTTCGTAAGCCTTACTACCGTTTAATATTATAAAACCTATTTTTGAATTTTGCAATAACTTTTTAATATCGGCAACTTTAAAATTTTTTATAGTTTCATCCTTGCTGCCAACTATTTCACATTCGGTAACTACGTCCCATAAAGCAACATTTCTTCTCAATAAAAATTGCTTCTTTCCGTCAGTGTCGTCTGGTACTTCTTCATTGAAATACGAACAGACCGTTTTCCAAAATCTGTTTCGTTTATTGCCGTAGTAAAATTCGACTTCTCTTGACTTAACAGACGGAAAGCTTCCTAAAATCAAAATCTTACTATTTTCGTTATAAACCGGAGCGAAGCCGTGTTTTACCGTATCCATAATTATAACGGCTTGTCCACCGCCCCGACAAGTGCGGTTGCCATATGCTTTTCGTCAAAGTTGAAATTAATTGCTTCACGCACGTCGTCGAGCGTCACGGAGCTTATTTTATTTACGCGCTCTTCAAAGTTATACACTTTGCCGTTGTACAGCATTTCTTTACCGAATAACAGCATTTGCGAACTTGTGCTTTCCTGTGAAAAAATCGAGGAAGATATAAGTTGCTCTTTACCTCTTAAAAATTCCTCTTCTGATACTGCGTTTTTCTTTATATCGTCAATACAGCCGTAAATTGCCTGTACTGACTGCAAATATTTCTCTGAATTAACGCCGGCATATATTGTCAAAGTACCGGTTTCTGCGTATGTCGAAACATACGAATATACGGTATATGCAAGTCCTAAATCTTCTCTCACCGTCTGGAACAGTCTTGAAGAAACTCCGCCGCCAAGTATAGTGTTTAATACCTGCGTGGCATCGTAAAGCTTATCATACCTTTTAACCGAAGGATATGCAATACCTAAATGAACCTGCTCAATTTCCTTTTTCTTAAATACAGACTTGCCAGTTAAGTTTACTTCTATTTCTCCGCGCTTACAGCATTTTCTCTTCAGTCCGCCGAAGTATTTTTCAGTCAACTCCTCCGCAAGATTAACGTCGATATTTCCCGCCATAGAAATGACGATATTTTCGGGTAAGTAATGCTTGTCCATATACTCGGCAACATTTGTCTTTGTAAACCCGCGAACGTTGGACGAAGGTCCCAAAATATTTCTGCCATAACCGCGTTCTCCGTAAAAAGCACGTGAAAGCAAATCAAGGCACAAATCATCCGGCGTATCCTCGTTCATATTTATTTCTTCAACAATAACTCCCTTTTCCTTCTTCATTTCGTCTTCGGGGAAAGTGCTGTTGAGAAATAAATCGGCTAGAATATCGAAAGCTTCAGCCGCATGTCCCGTTGTGGATTTTGCATAATAGCAAGTCATATCTTTTCCCGTAAAGG
>JAIDRY010000103.1 GCA_029061465.1 Clostridia bacterium | reverse complement strand
ATTACATATTTTACAAGGTTAAAGACAATTGAAAAAATAAAAGCACTCAAAGTCGGCGACAGCATAGTGTGCACTGGTGTGAATGAAGAATTCAGGGGCAATTTGCGCTTTACTGCAAAGACTATCGACTATGGTAAAATTCCCGAAGGTTTCGTTCCGCAAAAAAGAATTTCAAAACCGGTTCCCAGGTTTTATAAAATCGTCCGGCCTCAAGCTTTTGAGGATTTGGAACAAGCCGATTTGTTCACCGAAAAAACCGTTCCCGAATGTCTTAAAGGCAAATCCTTTGTTGTATTCGATTTGGAAACTACCGGCTTGAATTCTTCGCCCGTGTCAGGCAATATGGACAGGATAATAGAAATAGGTGCGTTTAAGGTGGAGGACGGCGTAATTACGCAAAGCTTTTCCACTTTCATAAACCCTCAGAAAAAGCTTTCGGACGAGATAATCGCTCTTACGGGGATTACGGACGAGATGATTGCGGACGCTCCTTCGTATGAGGAGGTTATGCCGGATTTCTTTAAATTCTGCGACGGCTGCGTACTTGTGGGGCATAACGCTGCTTCGTTCGATTTCAAATTCGTAGATTATTACTGCTCGACGGTCGGGTATATTTTAGAAAGAAAAATAATTGACACGTACCCTCTTTCACAGGAGCTTTTGTTTTTAAATAACTATAAGCTCAATACTATTGCTGAAAAATTTAATATAACCTTCAACCACCACAGGGCGATAGACGACGCGCTTGCGACTGCAAAAATTTTTATTGAGCTAATCCGCATAAAAAAATCTTTACCTAAATACTGATTTTACTTGCAAATTAAAAGTTAATATGCTATAATAACCTCAGCCTTAATAGTTACGTTAAGATTGAGTGCCTTGCGAGGCACTCAATACTTGTTTATAAGAGGTATTATGCAGATTAAACCGATAGACCAACTTAAAGAATTTCTTGATAAAATCGCGGTACCTATGGGTATAGAAATTGTCGATATAGAGTGGAACGACAAGCTCTGTGCGCTTACGGTATTTATTGAAACGGAAAGCGGAGTGGATTTGGATACCTGTGAAAAATTCCACAACGCGATTATGGAGCCGATAGACGAGTTCGACCCCACGTACGACGCTCCGTATACGCTTAACGTATCGAGTCCGGGGCTTGACAGACCGTTTAAAACCGCCCGTGATTTTGAAAGAAATTTAGGCGGAGAGGTGGAAATAAAGCTGTACGCGCCTTTAAAGGGCAAAAAGTTTTTGGAGGGCGTTTTAACAGCGTTCGACGAAAACACGGTAACAATAAAATTAAATGCGGAGGAGTTAAAAATCAGCCGCAACAAAATAGCAAAAATAAACAAAGCAATTAAATTTGACTGATTAAAAGTCGGGAGAAATAAAATGACTAATAAAGATTTCTTTAACGCTCTTAACGATTTGGAAAAGGAAAAGGGAATACCCAAAGAGGTATTCATTGAGTCCCTTCAAAACGCGCTCGTATCCGCATGTAAAAAACAATACGCAGGTACGGTCGGTACGGTTGAAGTAAAGACACATCCTGAAAAAGGCACGATTGACTTCTTCACGGTTAAAACCGTTGTTGAGGAAGTTGTCGACGAGGAAAACGAAATTTCCCTTGCAGACGCGCACGAGATTAAAAAGAGCTATAAGCTTGGCGACAAGGTTATGGAAAAGCTCGTTCCCAAGGATTTCAGCCGTATTGCGGCGCAGACGGCAAAGCAGGTTATTTTGCAGAAGCTGCACGAAACCGAGCGCGACAGAGCTATGAACGAGTTTGCCGATAAAGAGGGTGAATTAATCGTCGGCGTAGTAAGAAAAATCGACGCAAAGAACGTCTATATTGAAATCGGCAAGGGTCAGGTTGAAGGTCTTATGATGCCTTCCGACCAGGTCCCCGGCGAAAAGTACAACGTAAACGACAGAATTAAAGTTTTTGTAAAGCGAGTAAAGAGCGGTTACCGCAGCGCACAGGTGCTTGTTTCCCGTGCCGCACCTGGTCTTGTAAAAAAGCTTTTTGAAGAAGAAGTTCCCGAAATCAAGCAGGGCACTGTGGTTATCAAAGAAGTCAGCCGTGAAGCGGGCGCAAGAACCAAAATCGCAATATACGCAACGGATGAGCGCGTCGACGCAATCGGCGCTTGCGTAGGCAATAAAGGCGCAAGGGTAAACGCCATAGTTGAAGAGCTTAAAGGCGAGAAAATCGACATTATCCCTTGGAGCGAGAATCCGCTTGAATTTATTGCAAAATCACTTTCACCCGCAAAGGTTATTTCCGTAACCCAGCTTGACGGTGACAGGACGGCTATGGCTGTCGTTCCCGACGACAAGCTTTCGCTTGCTATCGGTAAGGACGGTCAGAACGCAAGGCTTGCGGTAAGGCTTACCGGTTGGAAGATAGACGTTAAAAGTCAGTCGGCAGCCGCAAAGCTCGGCTTGACTTTCGACGAC
>JAIDRY010000102.1 GCA_029061465.1 Clostridia bacterium | reverse complement strand
CGTTAAGAAAGGTTAAAAGATTTTAAATAAAAGATATGGCGCACGGATTTCCGTGCGCCATATCTTTTAGCTTAAATTTTTATTTTAACAACTGTTTAATTTCCATTTCAATACGTTCATCGCATTTTGACCTATGTCCTCTATATCTTATTAATTCTTGCGATTGTTCGGCGGTAAACAAACCAAAATCAACCGCTGTATTTACGTATTCTTCAAAATATAGAGGACAGTAAACCGAAAATAATTTTTTAACTTGCGTATTCTTTCTTGTGTGCTTAAAACTAAATCCCAAGCCGACGGTAAATGCGATGAATACTATAATGAAAGCAATTATAACAATTAAATCCCACGCATTTGCGAAAAAATCAGTATGGAAATGCGCCACGCAAGCAAACAATACTACCCCCATAACAACGGATAAGACTAATGAAGCAACGGATATAATGCAATATTCCTTTGCAACCCAATTGCCGTGAGGAATTACACCGTTGCAGTGCAACAGTTCCCAACCGAATACCTTTGGCTTTTTATCTTCCTTGTCATTATCAGGCTTTTCGGGGTTATTCTTTTTCTTTTTGTCTTCTTTTTCTATTTTAGATATTAATGACGGATATTCATAAAAAACTCTGCAATAGGCACCGATATTCGTTAAAACTCTTATATTGTCGTGATACTTAAATGAAAAAGGAAGAATTAAAAGATTAGGCAGGCCGCAAAAGAAAGCTACCGCAAATATTATTGAACAGTCAATAACTGCATATAACCCGACAACTGTTTTTCCACTTTCCGTATCGACTAAAAATTTAAAAAAGTCGCCCATAAACGCAAATATACCTGCAAAGAAAACCAAGGTAATAGTTGCTACTGTGAAACCGTGTGAAAAAGCAATATCAACACGCTTGTTTTGCTCGTTGCGCAAGTTATTGTACTCAGTTTCGCTGAAAACCTTGTCTTTACAGTTGATATAATCATACGTAATTTTCATAATTTTTTTCCTCCTTTGTATTAAATTATTTAAATGTGTTTGTTAGTTTTATAATTTACTTGCGGCTCCAAACGTAATTGAGGTAAGTAGACTTTAGATAAGTTGCTGCAGTTGCAGGATTTGCAAGCATACTACTTGAAATATTTATTCCGCTTGATGCGGTAGGAGACGTTAATACCGACCAACCACTTGTATTTTTAAACATTATATTTGTAAGTCTAGTACAAGCGCTGAACGCATATTTACTAATATAAGTTACACCGTTACCTATTATTACACTCGTCAGTCCGCTACAATCATAGAACGCATCATAGCCAATTGAAGTTACACTATCTGGGATTGTTATACTAGTAAGTCCGCTACAACCATAGAACGCATAATCACCGATAGTAGTTACACTGTTGGGAATCGTTATACTCGTAAGTTTACTACAATCCCGGAACGCATAACTACAAATTGAAGTTACGCTGTCGGGAATGGTTATACTCGTCAGTTCGCTACAGCCCCAAAACATCCTATCACTGATTGAAGTTACACTATCTGGGATTGTTATACTTGTAAGTCCGCTACAACCATAGAACGCATAATAGCCAATTGAAGTTACACCGTTACCTATTATTACACTCGTCAGTCCGCTACAACCATAGAACGCATTATGGCCAATTGAAGTTACACTATCTGGGATTGTTATACTAGTAAGTCCGCTACAACCATAGAACCCATAATCACCGATAATAGTTACACTGTTGGGAATCGTTATACTCGTAAGTTTACTACAATCCCGGAACGCATAACTACAAATTGAAGTTACGCCGTTACCTATCGTTACGCTCGTAAGTTTACTACAGCCATAAAATGCTCTTTCACCGATTTCAGTTACGCCGTTACCTATCGTTACGCTCGTAAGTCCGCTACAATCTCTGAACGCAGAATAACCGATTGACGTTACACTGTCGGGGATTGTTATACTTGTCAATCCGATACTGTTATAGAACGCATAACCACTAATTGAAGTTACACTGTTAGGGATTGTTACTCTTGTCAGTCCGCTACAATACCCGAACGCACCAACTTCAATTACGGATTTACCATTATATTTTGAAGCAATTACAATATCGGAATCAGTTGCCGAACCTATACTTGCAGAATATCCCACGACTTCACCGTTTTTAATTATTTCAGTATACTCTAACCCCTCTGTTGCCTTATGCTCTTTACAAAGAGTACAAACATCATCCACATAGTTATGATATCCGACAGCAACAATCGGGCGGGTTTGTTCGTCCCGGCAGGTTTCACATACTTTAATTTCTTCGCCGTCGTCAACGCAAGTTGCGGCGGTTTTTACAGTCCATTCACCGTAGCTATGACCCGTGGCGGAGATAGTACGATTTTTTTCGACCTTACAGGTTGCGCAGACTTGCGTTTCTTTACCGCTTTCCGTGCAGGTTGCGGCGGTAATTACCGTCCAACTACCGTAGTTATGACCGTTTGCGGGGATTGATTTATTTTCGGTATTGCCGCACGCTTTGCAAGTGCGCGACTGACTGCCGTTTGCGGTGCAGGTGGGCGCCTTAGTCTGCTTCCAGTCTTCATAGTTATGCCCCGTGGCGGAAACGGTGCGCGTTTCACTTTTGCCGCATTTAGAGCAGGTGCTTTTTTCAGACCCCGAACGCGTGCAGGTTGCCGCCGTTACCGTCTGCCAGCCGCCGTAGCTATGCCCCGTTGACTTTATTACCGCATAGGGTATTTCTTTAGTACCGGCAAAGTCGGAAAAGGTCTTTCCGCAGTCGATACACCTGTAACACTCTGAATAGCCGTCCTGCGTGCAGGTAGCCTCTACCGCATCACGGTGAACCATATTGTGATAATGGTCGTTTCTACACGCAACTAACGCAAAAGCGCAGATTGCAATTATAAATACAAATAAAAATCCTATCGTACATTTCCTTTTCATAACTATACTCCTATTAAGACTTGATTATTGCCATAGCGTTTTCGTAGTTTCTGTCCTTGGCTTTTTTATGACTGATGAAGATATCGGCAATCTTCCAGACAGCGTTTGCAATCGCGGCTATAATGCCTAAAACCGGAACGAAATTGCACAGCATCGCCACCACAGTGCCCATAATCTTTAACGCACCCAATTTATTATCACCGACGTAAAAGCGGTCTACGCCGATATTGCCGAGGAAAACCGATAACAAAATTGTAGTCGTCTTTTTCTTTAAGGGCATATCCAAAAGCTCTTTATACACTTGGGGGCGCGCCTCGTTTAAAGCCTCTTTAAAATAGTGAAAAGATGTCGGGGTTAATTCGTTTTTGTATTTTTCTATAACGGCTTGTTTTAGCTGTGAATAGTCAGTTGTTTTAACAGGCGGTTGCGGTTCTTCCACCTCGTCGTATTCTTCCCCGTCTTCGTATACAGGCGAATTGTATATATCTTCAACGGTATTTGTTACCTTCGACGGTTGCGGGTGATATTCCGTTTCCGGTTCGGAAGCAACGGTGTTTTTAGCCGCCTTTTCAAGCTTTGCCTGTTTCAACACCTCGCGCCGTGCTTTGCTGTAACTGCACAGATAGCTTATACATATAAGCGCTCCCGCCATTATTACGGCATAAATTACAGGCACTGCGCAGTTATAAGAAACACCCTCGGCGTACAGTTTTACACCTGAAAAACTAATCTCGCCTATCATAAATGCGATAAGCGGTATTCCGCAACCGATTGCCGCACAACGCGAAGCCCATTCACAGAAAAACGGCGTGCGTTTGCCTATCAGAAACAGCGGATATAATATAAGCGAAGCAATACAACCTATCAAGGAAACCCACGAGCAGGCAACGATTACCCACTGATAATCTTTTATAGCCGATACGTCAAAATCGGGGTGGAATAAGCTCCAATACGAAACGCCCGAATTGCCGTAGGTAACGTTAAAATCAGAGTTTAATAAGCGGAAAACGCTTGTGGAGAAGTTCACCGTTTCGCCGTCCGCTATTTCAACAGTGAATGAAATTGCGTTGACAAATAAAAATATAGCTGTAATAACAGCTATAGCTAAACCTACCACTCCGCAAATAAGTTCGTTCTTTTTAAGCTTCTTTTCGTCAATTACTTCGTCTTCGTTTAATTTCCGTGCCATTACCTAATCTCCCTTGTAAAAATACCTAATTAGATATTTTATATTATATGTAATCTTATTAGGTATGTCAAGTATCTTATTAGATATTTGTGTTAAAATAGTCGTATGGAAAACCTGACTTTTTTAGAAAATTTTAACGAGATGTTAGAAGAAAATAAACTAAACAGAAAGCAGTTTGCAGAAAGAAGCGGGATTCCTTATACTACCGTTATGGGCTGGACAAATCTCGGTCGGCTGCCCGATTATACGGCACTAATCAAGATAGCCGATTTTTTTCAATGCAGTGTTGATTTCCTTGTCGGAAGGCAGGACGAAATTAATTATGACAATGCGCTTTTAGTCTATAATCCGACCGAGCAAGCACTTTTAAAAAATTTTCGGAGTCTTCACAATGAAAAAAAGGAACTTGTCATAAAGCTTGTTAAAAGCTTAGGCGAATAAAACTATTTGCAAATATTAAAAGAGCCAAGCAATTGCTTGACTCTTTTTGTTTTATTTCAAATTTACTTCTTTTTGCGGTGTTTTACAAGACATACGCTTACTACGATTAAGAGTACCACTACTGCGCAGAGTATTGCAACCCACGTCCAAGCCGCTGTATCGTCATCTATAAATGCGGGCTTGTCGGGAATTACTATTTCTTTGCCGCCGCACTCGGTGCAAATTCCGTTTTCGTAATTGTGGGGTAGCTTCGGCACCGTCCGTTTAGTTCTGCTTACTTCCGACTTGCATACCGAACAGGTTGTTACTTCTTCATAACTTCCGTCGTGCGCGCAGGTGGCTTCAACTTCGTTTTCAATCACTACGGGAAGGAGTTTGTGCTCCTTTGCCGCGGTTATCACTATGCTGTGGTCAGTAATTTCGTTTTGTGCCGCACTGTCAAAAAACCACTTACCGCAATCGCAGGTATAGTATCCTATATGTCCGTTTTCATTGCAGGCGGGGGCTTTTGCCTGAACGTACGTTAATTTATGAACGTGGTCCATTTCCTCGGCAAATGCGCTTATACCCTGACACATCAAAGTTACGACCGCAAAAACAATTGCAAGCACAAAAATAATTATATTAAGTTTTTTCAGAGGTAATTTACTTTGCTTTTGCATTGTTTTCCCTTGCGGTGGCAAGCATTAATTTAATTCTGTTTTCCTGATTGACTTTCGTTGCCGAAGGGTCATAATCGACCGCGACAATATTTTCGTCGGGATACAGATTTTTAAGCGTACGGATTGCGCCCTTACCTGCGATATGGTTGGGCAGACAACCGAAAGGCTGGGCGCAGACTATGTTTAAAACTCCCGTTTCCGCAAGCGCCGCCATTTCCGCAGGGATTAACCAGCCCTCCCCCATTTTAACGCCCTGGTGTAACACCTTGTCCGCGCAAGCGCGCAGATGTTCGAAGTTGTGAACGGGCGCAAACGTTCCGTCCTCTTCAAACTGTTTTATAATATTTCTTTGCATGCGCCTTACCATTTTATAGACGGCGCCGTATGCAAAAGCGGTGGCTTTCGAATGACCGTAATACTTGTAATCGTTGATAACGTTTACTATGCAGTAAAGCATAAAATCGATAAGCGCGGGAACGACGGGTTCACAGTTTTCGGAAAGTAAAAATTTTTCAAGCTCGTTGTTGCCGAGCCCCGAGTACTTTACGTAAATCTCGCCTACTATCCCTACCTTTACTTTCTTTTCGTTCGTCCGTTCCACGTCGGAGAAAATTTTTATTATCTCTGCGTTAATGCGCTTATATTTGCGGTAGCCGCCATGTTCAAATTTGTCCATTATAAAGTTTACGGCGCGTTCCCTTGCTTCGTCCGCGGCGCCTTTTAACTTTTCATACGGCTTGGTCTGGTTATAACACCACATAACGCTGTCGCCGTAAAAAATAGTATAGGCAAGCTTTAAAAACAGTTTTAACCCTATATCGAGAGAGCTTCCCTTTTCAAGCCCCGAAAAATTGACAGAAACTACCGGCACAGACGGAAATTCGTTTTTTATAGCCTTTCTTATGAGCGGCATATAGTTGGAAGCACGGCACCCGCCGCCAGTCTGGGTTATCATAAGCGCGGTGTGCTCCAAATCGTACTTGCCGCTTTTAAGCGCGTCCACATACTGTCCCACAACGCACAGACAGGGATAACACGTATCGTTATGGACATGCTTTAACCCCTCGTCTATCACCTTGCGCCCGCCGTTTTTTAAAACCTCAATATCGTATCCTTCGAGCCTGAAAAGCTTTTCAAGCAGCATAAAGTGCCACGGAAGCATATCCGGCGCAAGTATTTTATGCGTTGTTTTCATAGACTTGTCCCACTTGGGATAGTCTGTTGTATAGTCCTTGTACTTTATTTCTTTCATCTTTCCGCCGCCTCGTCAATAGTGGCAAGCAAGCTGCGAAGCCGTATTTTTACAACGCCGAGGTTGTTTATCTCGTCTATCTTTATCTGTGTGTACAGCTTTCCGTTTCTTTCTAAAATGGCGCGCACCTCGTCCGTGGTAATTGCGTCAAGTCCGCAACCGAATGATACAAGCTGAACCAAATTCATATTTTTACGTTTGGAAACAAAATCAGCTGCCATATAAAGCCGTGCGTGATACGTCCACTGATTTAAAACGTCAACCTTGACCTTTGCGCCCTTTTCGTAAATACTGTCCTCCGACAATACCGCGATATTGAGCGAAGTTAAAAGCTTGTTTATGCTGTGGTTTATCTCCTCGTCAAGGTGATAAGGTCTGCCTGCAAGTACTATTATTTGCTTATTTTCAAGCTCGGCGCGCCAGATAATTTCGTCCGCCTTGCTTCTTACATCCGCCTTATATTTTTCAAGGCGGGCAAAACCAACGTCAAGCGCCTTTGAAATTTCTTTTTTACCTATCTTATAGCGCGCTAATGCGGATTGCAAAGTTTTAACTGCACTCTTCTTCATATTCAGGTCTATGTATGGTGCAATGAAATTTTGTGCGGTGAGGCGTTCGTTATTAGCTTTCAAAAGCTCGGGATAGTACGCCACGACCGGACAGTTATAGTGGTTTGCCGAACAGTGCTCGTCAAGGTTGTAGCTTTCACACGGCATAAATATGAAATCCACGCCCTTATCCAATAAGCTTTCGATATGACCGTGGGTGAGCTTTGCGGGATAGCAAGCCGTATCGCTTGCAACCGTGTGCTGTCCTTTAAAATAAAGCTGACGCGAGGATTTATCGGAAAGCACTACCTCGAAACCAAGCGTTTCGAAAAAGCCCGCCCAAACGGGAAGCTGCTCGTACATACCAAGCTGCAAAGGAAGCCCTACGCGTCCTCTGCTCTCGGAATGGGGCAAGCCCTCGACGCAGTCGATAAGCCGCACCTGCTTATATGCGAATATGTCTAAATCATCCATTACGGGTTTTCTCCCCGCTCCGCGCTCGCACTTGTTGCCTGAAATATATTTTCGGCCGTCGTTGAAGCTAATCACATTTATGTGACAGTTGGAAGTACATCTTTTGCAGGTTGCCGCACGGGACGAATATGAAAAACTTTTCAGTTCCTCCAAGCTTGCCGTAGTGCTTTCACCGCCGCTTCTCTCCTTCGCGTACAGCGCCGCGCCGAACGCGCCCATTAATCCCGCTATACCGGGACGGATTACTTCTCTGCCAGTTTCAAGCTCGAACGAACGGAGCACGGCGTCGTTTAAAAACGTGCCGCCCTGCACCACGATATTTTTACCGAGCTCGTCTGCGCTGTGTGCCCTTATTACCTTATATATTGCGTTTTTAACTATCGACGAGGAAAGCCCTGCGGAAATATCCTCAACACTTGCGCCCTCTTTCTGCGCCTGCTTTACGGCGCTGTTCATAAACACCGTACAGCGCGAACCGAGTTCTACCGGGCGAGGCGCAAAAAGCCCTAGCCCGCTGAACTTGTTAATTTCCATATTCATAGCGCGCGCAAAGGTCTGAATGAACGAGCCGCATCCCGAGGAGCAAGCCTCGTTGAGCATTATGCTGTCTATTGCGCCGTTTTTAATTTTAAAACACTTAATATCCTGCCCGCCGATATCGATTATAAAATCGACGTCGGGGTTAAAGTGCATTGCCGCCTTGTAGTGCGCAACCGTTTCAACCAAACCGAAATCGGCTTTGATTGCGTTTTTTATTAATTCTTCGCCGTAGCCCGTAACCGCGCTTCCGCATATCTTCAGTCTGCCTGCACCGAGAGTGTACATTTCTTTTAATTTATTCACGACTATATCGAGCGGCTGACCGTTATTCGACTGATAGTGAGAATATAAAATTTTGCAGTCGGGCGTTATCAGAATAATTTTAGTGGTCGTCGAACCGCTGTCTATACCGAGGTAGCAGTCGCCCGAATACGTTGAAATATCGGCAAACTGCAAGTCCGTTGCCCTGTGGCGCTTAACAAAGTCGGCGTATTCCTCTTTACTTTCAAAAAGCCGCCTGCCCGATGTTACCTCTCCGTTTGTATCTACCATTTCAATCTTTTCTATGATGTTATCGATATTTTCGGCCTGGACGGAAACGGAATTAAACGCGGCGCCTATCGCCATAAAACAGGGGGCGTTGTCGGGGAACTCGGCTTGGGTTTCGTCGAGCTTCAAGGTCGCAACAAATGCCTTTCTTAACCCCTTTAAAAAATACAGAGGGCCGCCCAAAAACAGGACATTGCCCTTTATCTTGCGCCCCTGCGCAAGCCCTGAAACGGTTTGGTCGACAACCGCCTGAAAAATCGAAGCGGCGATATCGGCTTTTTTCGCGCCCTGATTTAACAGGGGCTGTATATCGGATTTTGCAAACACTCCGCAACGCGAAGCTATGGGATAAGTTTTTTCAGCGGTGAGAGAAAGGTCGTCCATTTCCTCTACGGAAACGTTTAAAAGCGTAGCCATCTGGTCGATAAACGCACCCGTGCCGCCTGCGCACGAGCCGTTCATACGTTGCTCGGTTCCGCCTGTAACAAATATGATTTTTGCATCTTCGCCGCCAAGCTCGATTGCAACGTCGGTTTCGGGGTGAAGCTTACGGATACCGATAAACGCGGCTTGCACTTCCTGAACGAAGTTTAAGCCGCTGCGCTGTGAAAGTCCCAAACCCGCGCTGCCCGTTACCGATACGCAGTATTCTCCGCCGAACTTTGATTTGATTGCAAAAAGCTCGGAAAGAACCGTCTGCTTTATATTCGAAAAATGACGGACGTAGGATGAGTAAATTAAGTTTTTATTCTCGTCGATTACCGCCGCCTTGACGGTAGTTGAGCCGACGTCTATGCCCAAAAGTTTCACTGCGTTTATCCGAATTTGAGTAAATATTTGTCAATCGTAATTATATCATACAGAATTAATATTTTTCAAATTTATAAACGCATAATTTTATAAAAATAATGTAAAAAATTATTTCACATTGGCGTATTTTTCCTTTGTTGCCAACCCTCCGCGGATGTGCCTTTCCGACAAATTTTTTTCGAGAACAAGCCTCACTTCCTCGTAAAGTTTTTTATCAATCTCCAACAACCTTTCGGTAACGTCCTTATGTACGGTAGATTTGGAAATATTGAAGTGCACGGCGGTTGCGCGCACGGTATCTCCCGTTTCTATAATATACTCCCCTTCCCTTATCACTCGTTCGGCAATATAGTCAAACATACCTTACCTCCAAGTAAGATATATTATGCCTTTTCGGGTCGGTATATGACGAATTTTGTTGTTAACGGAATTTGAAAGTGTTAATCAAACAAAGTTAAAACAGTAATTTGAAGGTTATTTCGCCTTTTCGGGCAATTTCGTATTCCTTTTTGAGTTCCGGCCCGCAGGAGTTGCTTCCCACGCCGCGCATATCGCAGTCGATACAAACGTGAACATTGCCATCCCCTTTCAGCTCGAAATCGTGCTTTGCTTTCAACAGCTCAGCCGTAGAATACGGTAAAACGGAAAAGCTGAAACTTTTGTCTGCAACCACCTTTACCAAATTTTCAATGTCCAAAAGCGTGCTGCCGTAATGGCTCCCCGTTTCCTGAGGCATTAAATACGGCTGGCAATTATCCTTAGCGGTCGAGAAATATTCGCCGTATTCCGAGGCAATGAGCTTATCTTTATAGCTTTCTGTAGGACCGTAGCCGTGATATCCGAATTTTTCGTATTTACCGTTTACCGCGAATACAAAACCTATTCTCGGCAACGACGGCACGTGCGAGGCAAGCT
>JAIDRY010000101.1 GCA_029061465.1 Clostridia bacterium | reverse complement strand
GCGAAAAGGTTGCCATAATAGGACCTTCGGGCAGCGGTAAAAGCACGTTTTTGCGCTGTTTAAACGTTTTGGAAGACCCCACCGACGGATACGTATTTTTCGAAGGCAACAACCTTTGCGATTTGAAAGTAGATATAAACGTTCAGCGCCGCCATATGGGAATGGTGTTTCAGCAGTTCAACCTGTTCAACAATATGAACGTGTTGAAGAACATAACGTTCGCTCCCGTGCATATCGGTATGCAGGAGCTGAGAGCGGCAAAGCTGAAAAACTTTAAAATAAAATTTTTAAACCTGTTTAAAAGCAAGGATAAAAAACAGCCCGTACCCCCCCTGCAAACTTCTAAAAAGCAGATTGTAGAGGAAGCCGAGCAAAACGCAATGCGGCTTTTAAAGCGCATAGGGCTTGAAGCCAAGGCGAACGTTTACCCCTCCACCCTGTCGGGCGGTCAGCGCCAGCGTATTGCAATAGTAAGGGCGCTTGCAATGAGCCCGAGGGTAATGCTTTTCGACGAGCCCACCTCCGCGCTTGACCCAGAAATGGTCGGCGAGGTATTAGCGCTAATTAAAGAGCTTGCCGACGAGGGAATGACTATGGTTATAGTAACCCACGAAATGGGATTTGCCCGCGAGGTTGCAACGCGCGTTCTGTTTATGGACGGGGGTAAAATTCAGGAACAGGGCACGCCCGAACAAATCTTCGGCGCACCTAAAAACGAAAGATTAAAAGACTTCCTTTCAAAAGTGCTATAAAAAAAGTGCGGAATTTATTTCCGCACTTTTTTATTATTCGGTTATAACTTTCTCTTTGCCGTAATACCCGTAGCGTTTATGACAGCATACGATAAATATAACGGTTACTATAAGCGCGAGCACGTCGGCGACGAGCGCCGCGGACCAAACTCCGTCAAGTCCCATAAATATCGGCAAGACCATTACGGCGGTTATCTGGAAAACAACCGTGCGCAGGAAAGATATTAAAGCGGACACAAGTCCGTTGTTGAGCGAAGTGAACAGCGCCGAACCGTATATATTAAATCCGCACATAAGGAATATTACAGAGTATATCCTGAACCCCCTAAGCGCCATATCGAAAACGTGCTGTTCATAGCCAAATATCTTCATAAACGGATATGCAAGCGCCTCCGAAATACCGAACATTGCAACGCCCGTAACGAGCATTATCAGCATACTCTTTTTAAACAGGTTTTTCATCTCCGGCTTGTTGTCCGCGCCGAAGTTATAGCCCATAAGCGGCGCACTGCCCACGGCGTAGCCCATAAACATAGAGAAGAATACCATTGCGATATACATAATCGAGCCGTACGCCGCCACGCCCGATTTTCCGAGCTCCTCGCCGAGAATTGCCTGTATCTGGAAGTTATACAACATTATTATAACGGCGGACGACACGTTGGAGAAAAACTCCGACGAGCCGTTTGTACAGGCCTTTAAAAACGCTTTGCCGTAGAACCTGAATTTCGTCAATCTTAACAGACTGTTATTTTTCCTGAAGAAATATACAAGCGGGAATATACCGCCGTAAATTTCGGCGACCGCGGTTGCAACCGCCGCGCCGGTAAGTCCCCAGCCGCAGCCCGCAACGAATATGGCGTCCAATACCATATTCAGAACGCCTGCGGAAGCCGTTGCAATGAGACCTAATCTCGGTTTTTCGGCGGTTACGAAAAAGCTTTGGAATATATTTTGCAATATAAAGAACGGCTGGGTGGCAAGAATTATTCTGCCGTAAGTTACGCAATAGTTGAAAGTCAGCTCGTCCTTAGCGCCCAGAAACCGCGCCAAGGGTTCAACGGCGAACTGCCCCGCAACCGCGATAATTATACCTATACCGCCCGTCAGATACACGAGCATTGAAAAGTATTCGTTAGCCTTTTCCTTGTCGCCCTCGCCCAGAGTTTTGGCAACGAGCGCACTTCCTCCCGCGCCTATCATAAAGCCTATCGAGCCGAATACCATAAACAGCGGGAATATTAAATTAATTGCGGCAACCGCTTTGTCGCCCGCAAAGTTGGACACGAAAAGTCCGTCCACAACCGAATAAATGCTTGTGAACACCATCATTACTATCGAAGGCAAAACGAATATGAGCAATTTTTTTAATGTGAAATGTTCGTCAAGCCTGATACGCATACTCTTCCTCCGTCTAATAAAAAAGCCCCCCGCGCAAAATACGCGGGTGATTATGGGCTATTATAAGTGATTAATATAATAATGTCAAACGTATTAAGTCATTAATTTTCGGCTTTTTAAAGCAAACAATTATTCATTTGTGGATAACTTTTATAAAATTTATTAAAATTTTTGTCGAAAAACGGCATATTTCAGGTTATAAACGCCGAATGTTAACAACTTGTGGATAACTTTTTTGCATATATTCATTTTAATGCTTTTTCAACAATAAAATGTGCATAACTTTTAGTGGATAACTTGCTAATTCCGCTCAAAAACAGGGCATATTCTGAACGTTATCCACAATATAATATAGTTTTGGCATTAACGTATGCATTAAAATACACAATAAAAAACAAGGCAACAAAGCCGTTGCCCTGCTATATCAGGCAGACACCGCAGAAAAAATAGTAATAAATTACTGAGAGTACGTGAATCAAGCCCAAACTCAATTTTGCAGTTTCTCGGAATTTAATCGGAGTGTCTATATTGGTCTACGCTATCCACGATTTTTAAAAAAAACAGGTAAGTACCCAGTGGTGCGCCTTGATATTGAGTTTTTACGGCAAAAATAAAAATGCCGCTCTCTTGCGAGAACGACACCGTAGAATATACCGCTCATCGCAAAGTCGCTAAACAAAACTGAATTTCCCAACGTGAAATTTAGTGCAACTTGCGGTATAGTCCTACCGCTACTATGCACGTTGGGCAAATATTTATGTAGTTTTGTTTAGCTTTTTTATTCTACCAGATATTGCAAAATTTGTCAATAGAAAAAACACGGCGCGGATTACTCCGCGCCGTGTTTAATTATTATTTTATTGTTTATCTACCTTTTTGCCGTACAAGGCGGAAACGGTGTTTGAGAACCTGCTCATTTTATCGCACGATTTCAAAGG
This sequence comes from Clostridia bacterium, assembly GCA_029061465.1. Taxonomy (GTDB): domain Bacteria; phylum Bacillota; class Clostridia; order Christensenellales; family Borkfalkiaceae; genus Coproplasma. The sequence continues at coordinate 864 of JAIDRY010000101.1, read as the reverse complement.
TATAACGTCCTCGTACTCGTCAAGCTTTTTGCGCTGTTCGCGTGAGAGTTTTGCGGGCACGTCTATTTCAACCGTTACGTACAGGTTGCCCGTGCCGTGCACGGTCTTTACGCCCTTACCGCGCATACAGAACCTTGTGCCCGAGGGGGTACATTCGGGAATAACAAGCTCCATCATATCGTCTATGCCGGGCACTTGTATCTTACCGCCCGAAACCGCCGTTGAGTAAGAAATGGGAACGGTTACGTATAAATCCCTGTCCTCGCGGTGCAAAAGCTTGTGCGGCTCTATCCTGAAATAGATATACAAATCTCCGTTTTCGCCGCCGTTGCCCGCCGCCTGACCGAAGCCGCGCTTGCGCATACTGCTGTCGCTGTCCACGCCCGCGGGAATGTTTATAGAAAACCTCGTTTCACTGCGCTGATAGCCCTTGCCCTTGCAGTCGGGACACCTGTCAAGAATTTTCTTGCCCGTGCCGCCGCAGTCGGGACAAGCGCCGACCTGAATAGTTCTGCCGAATATAGTATCCTGCTGAAACTTTACCCTGCCGCTTCCGTTACAGCGCGAACACGTCTGAAACGCCGTGCCGCCCTTTGCGCCCGTGCCGTTGCAAGCCTTGCAAGGCTCGTTGCGCATATAGCTTATTGTCTTTGTGCAGCCCTTAATAGCGTCGAGGAAAGAAAGGTCTACCGTCTGCTGAATATCCGCGCCGCGGGGTTTGCCGCGCTCCGCCGCGCCGCCGAAGCCTCCGCCGAATACCGAGTTTATAATATCCTCGAAGCCGCCGAAGCCTCCGCCGAGACCACCGCCGCCGACGGGATTGCCCCCTCCGCCGGTGCCGGGGTGGTCACGCTCGAAGGCGTA
>JAIDRY010000100.1 GCA_029061465.1 Clostridia bacterium | reverse complement strand
GACGAAGAACGTATGGAGTATTTACCAATCAAGACTCTGTATTTGGAGTTGACACATGCATGTAATCAGCACTGCAGACATTGCTATCTCGATGGCGGCAGTCATCACAAGGTAGCAGAAATGTCTACCGCACAGATTATCGGAATCTTAGAAGAGTTCAAAGCGCAGGGTGGGAAATATCTAGTTTTGACGGGTGGTGAACCGTTTATGAGAAAGGATATCTTTTCCATTTTGGACTGTGCCGAGCGTCTAGGATTACCATTTAATTTGGCTTCAAATAGTCTGGCAATGAATGAAGAAAGACGCACGCGGCTTGCAGGGTACAGATGTCTAGATATGTATTTCACCAGTATACTTGGGAAGGATGCAATGCTACACCAGGCGGTTGCAGGCAAAGACAGTTATCAGAAAGCAATGGACACGGTAGCATTTTTCGATGAGAAAGGAGTTAATACCTACGTGCAGGTTACGCTTGCCCGCTCTTATGTGAATCAAATAAGAGAGATTGCTGCACAGTTGCTTCCGTATGAACACTGCACCATAAAGTTTACACCTATTGGAAATCTAGGCATAAAAGAAGAGACTGTCCGAGAACAGGAACGGGAGCTTTTGGTGCCGGAAAGCGCATTTGCAGCATTTCATGGGGTAGTGGAAGAACTACAGAAGCAATATCCGAACAGAATTGAGAACTGTAATATCATGAACCACGAACAGATTCGTGAAATGATAGCAGAATATGATGATGAGGAGTTATATGCGCTTTGCTATGGATTCTTGGCAATAAGACCAGATGGAGCGATGAGCTTTTCAACAAATATGGGGAATCCCTATACCTTTGGATGGGCTTATGAGGGATTACAGATCACCGTAGAATCCTTGAAACAATATATTCGGGTGCTACGAAAAGCAGAGCAACTGACACTGAGAGAGGCGGAGAGTAAAATTGTAGAGTTGGATGTAACGGTTGATAAATATATAAAGATGATACATGATGGTAAGATTGCTCTGTAATCGGTCAGGCACTAATGACCTAAAGTAGCGGAAAATTTCAATTTATCTTTTCTAATATGGAACATATAAATATAGCCCGCTATACTTCGTAAACGAAGTATAGCGGACTATTAATTTTTACCACGTGAAAATCCATATATCAAACACCCGTTTGTCGGGTATTTACCGCTAATTGTTATTTATAATTTTAATTTGGTTGAGTTCCGCAATGCGGTCTGTAAAGGAAACCTTTTCACGCTTTTTCAAATCTTCCGTAAGTCTTGAAGTGATAAGCGCGTAAATGCAGTAAATAGGCACCGCACCGAGGTTTGTTTCCAGCAGGGAATTGACGACGAGCGTCATAATTTTATCCGCAACTGAAGTTATTTCCGCACTGCGTATTCCGCCTATTAAAAGCGAGAACTCCCAGCCGAACTGCACGGTTATTCCTATAATCAATAGCCAGAGTATGGGGAAACGTTTTAACTTTTCGCGCTGGAAAAGATTATAAACTATTGCCGCCGCATAGCCGACAAACAGTATCAGCGCCATATAGCCGTGGTAAGAGCCGGTCGTCCGCTGTATCTTAATGAGCGGAAGGTTTGCGCCGAAGGTGTTTGCAAGCATGGGCGCACAAATCCACCAGACGACTATTAACAAAACGTATTCAAACTTGTGCTTATCGCGCGACATCCACAGCCATATCCAGACGAAGTTGGTTATGCCGTATGACATAGACATCCACAAAAGCACGGCAAACAAATCACCGCCCTCGATACTGCGCGTATGCAGGGCAAGGTGGAAAATGCCGTAGTCTACAATCATATACAGCACTCCGCCGAACAAGCCGAAAAGCACGGTAAGATACTTTTTCTTGACGATAAGAAGCGCCAACAGCCCGACGAGGAAAACTATGTCAAGATAGATATATAGCGGATTGAACACCCTTTGGGCGATAATTTCAGAACTTGCAAGTAAATTTGTCATATTGTAATTTTAAAACCGTATCAACGCGCCCGCGCAGTTTTAGCTGAGCGGGCGCGTATGTTTTTAATATTTCTCGCGTTTTGCGTAAGTCGTGTGCAAAAGCTCGTGAGCCTTGTGTGAGTTGGGTTCGCCGAAGTATTCCTTGTAAAGAATATCTACCGCGGGGTTTTCGTGCGAGCGCCTTACGCCGCGCTGTTCGTCGTAAGTGTACAGCGCCTTTGCACGCACTGCCTTTAAGTCGACGTTGTTGCGCACTTCGTCGTGAACGTAGGGTTGACCGCCGCCGTTTACGCAGCCGCCGGGGCAAGCCATAATTTCAACGAAATCGTAATGCTTTTCACCGCTCTTGATACCGTCAAGCACGGTGCGCGCGTTTCCGAGTCCGCTTGCAACGCAAACCTTGAGCGTCTTTCCGCCGACGGTATAGTCCGCCTCTTTTACGCCCTCTGTGCCGCGCACTTCGTTGAATACGAGGGGGGCGCCATTGCCTCCGAGCTTGATTGCTGCAGTTCTTAAAGCCGCTTCCATAACGCCGCCCGTCGCGCCGAATATTGCGCCCGCGCCCGAAGCCTCGCCGAAGGGATTGTCGTATTCGCTTTCGGGAAGATTTGCAAAGTCAATGCCCGCTTCCTTAATCATCTTGGCAAGCTCGCGTGTGGTGAGCGCCGCGTCCGTGTAATGTCCAAGCTCGTCGCGCGTAACTTCGAACTTTTTAGCCGTGCAGGGGATAACCGAAACGACGTAAAGATTTTCGGGCTTAATTCCCGTCTTCTGGCAGTAGTAGGTTTTGAGTACCGCGGAAAACATTTCCTGCGGGGACTTACATGTGGAAAGATTGGGTAAAAATTCGGGGTAGTAGTGCTCGGCAAACTTTATCCAGCCGGGGCAACAGCTTGTGAACATGGGCGTGGGCTTTCCGCTTTGAAGTCTTGTCAAAAGCTCGGTCGCCTCCTCCATAATGGTGAGGTCAGCGGTGGTGTCCATATTGAAACACTTAACGCTTCCAAGCTGTTTTATAGCCGTTACCATTTTGCCCTCTACGTTAGTGCCCGCGGGCAAGCCGAACGCTTCGCCCAGGGTTGCCCTGACGGACGGCGCGGTAAAGAATACCACTTCCTTTTCGGGGTCTACTATTGCGCCCCAGACGTCGGCAACGGCGCTCTTTTCATACAGCGCTCCGACGGGGCAGGCAACCACGCACTGACCGCAGTTTACGCAGGGGGTGAAAGCCAAAGACACGTCGTACGGCGAGCCGATAACCTTAGCATATCCGCGGTTTTTCGGGCCTATCGCGCCTATCGTCTGATTCTCGCAAGCCGCAACGCAACGCGTGCACATAATGCACTTACTGTTGTCGCGCACGACCGAAGCGGATAAATCGTCAATGGGCTTCAAATCGTGGTCGGTGCCGAATCTGTCCTCCTCCGCGTTATATTCCAAAGCTAATTTTTGCAGTTCGCAGTTCATCGAGCGCACGCAGCTTAAACACTTTTTCTTGTGGGTGGAAAGTATTAATTCTATAGTCGTCTTTCTGGACTTTCTCACCCTCGGCGTGTTGGTGCGAACTTCCATTCCCTCGGCTACGGGGTAAACGCACGCCGCCACAAGTCCCCTTGCGCCGGTTGCCTCTACAAGGCACAGACGGCACGAGCCTACGCACTGCACGTCCTTCAAATAGCACAGGGTGGGTATTCTGACGTTGGCGAGTTTAGCCGCCTCCAATATAGTCGAACCTTCGGGCACGCTTACCGCGATACCGTTAATTTTAAGATTTACCATTTTTTGCCCCTCCCTTACTTTTTAACTATTGCGCCGAATCTGCAATGCGCAATACATTGTCCGCACTTGATGCACTTTGACGTGTCTATTTCGTGCGCACTCTTTACCGCACCGCTTATCGCGTTTGCGGGACAGTTGCGCGCGCACAGCGTACAGCCGCGGCACTTGTCGGGTTCTATGTAGTAATTTAAAAGTGATTTGCACACGCCAGCGGGGCACTTCTTTTCGTATATATGCGCGTTGTATTCGTTCCCGAAATGCTCCATTGCGGAGAGTATCGGGTTGGGCGCGGACTGTCCGAGAGCGCACAGCGACGAGGATTTCATATGCTCAGAAATTTCCTTAATCTTTTCCAAGTCCTCCGGCTCGCCCTTGCCCGAACAAATTTTGTCCAGCGTTTCCAAAAGACGCTTTGTGCCTATGCGGCAGGGGGTGCATTTGCCGCAGCTTTCGTCCGCGGTGAATTCAAGATAGAACTTCGCAATATCCACCATACAGGTGTCCTCGTCCATAACGATTAAACCGCCCGAGCCCATCATCGAGCCTATCGATATTAGGTTGTCGAAATCCATTCCTATATCTATGTATTTTGCGGGAATACAGCCGCCGGAAGGTCCGCCAGTCTGCGCCGCCTTGAATTGCTTTCCGTTCGGTATACCCCCGCCTATGTCGTAGACAATCGTTTTTAGCGGAGTTCCCATAGGCACTTCCACAAGTCCTACGTTGTGTATCTTGCCGCCTACCGCAAACACCTTGGTGCCCTTGCTTCTTTCCGTTCCTATCGAGGAGAACCAGGCAAAACCGTTCAGAATAATTGGCGCGATATTCGCCCAGGTTTCAACGTTGTTTAAGACGGTGGGTTTTTTGAACAGTCCGCTCTGCGCAGAGA
>JAIDRY010000010.1 GCA_029061465.1 Clostridia bacterium | reverse complement strand
GCGTACGACCTGTCGCAAAAAGACAAGTACGATTACACGGTAATAAACGACGACCTTCAAAGGGCTGTCGCAGAAATAGAAGATATAATAAAAAATTCGTAAGGAGATAAAAATGATTAACAATCCTTCGGTAGACATACTTATCGATAAACTCGGAAACGAGGAAGCTCCCGCATCGCGTTACTGTCTCTGCGTAGTTGCGGCAAAGCGTGCAAGGCAGATACTTGAACACCATATGGCGAAAGGTCCCGCTCCCAACGAATATCTCAAAGAGATTTCCGTTGCCTGTCAGGAAATAGCCGACGGCAAAATCAAGTATACAAAAGATTAGTTCACGAAGATGTCGCGCTATTCTGCGCGCAACATCTTCCGTGATTTTGAGAGGTTCTGCCTCTTTGCCCGCAATTCTAAGGGCAAACACATATATAATTGCGGGCATTCACACCGCGCCTCCGCAAGCTTCGGCGTGAGCGCAGGTTTGCGCAAATTGAGGTGTGCTAACGCAGGGGAACCCTGCTTGCACCGTTAATTATTTTGAAACATACGAAAAACTGCGTCTGTTTACTGGCGCAGTTTTTCAATAGGAGCATTAATGTTCGCGCAGGTAATCGTGGATATCGCCCACAGTCAGGTTGACAAGGTTTTCGAATATTCCTGTCCCGACGATATAAAAGTGGGTTCAAGAGTAAAGGTGCCGTTCGGCGCAAGAAAGATAGACGGCTTCGTCATAGGCGTAAGCCGTACTTCCGTTTACCCTGCGGATAAGGTCAAACCAATTTGCGAAATATTTGACGAACCGCCCGCGTTAATTCCCGAATGTTTCACTATTATGGAGCAAATCGCCAAAAGATACCGCGTGCCGAAAGCGGTGGCGTTGAGGCTGTTTTTACCGTCCGAAATGCGCCTCGGTAAAGTGCATATTTCGGTAAGGCGGTTTGCGATATTTAAAAAGGAAATTCGACTGTCGGCGTCCGCCAAGAAGCAAGTGCAGGCGCTTGAATACATAGAAAAAGAGGGCGAAGCCGATTACGCCCGCTTTGCCGAAAAGTTCGGCAGGGGCGCGGTTGACGCGCTTAAAGAAAAGGGCGCAATCGAGGTCGAGGAGCGGAAAATAAATCGTAGCCCCAACGCGTGCCTGCCACAACCCGGAGAAAAGAAAATACTTACCCACGCGCAGCAAAGCGCGATAAAAAGTATCGAAAATTCGGAAAAGTGCGTACACCTCATTCACGGAGTTACCGGAAGCGGAAAAACGGAAATTTATTTAAACGTAATTGCCCGCGAAATAGAAAAGGGCAGGTCTGCGATTTTCCTTGTGCCCGAAATTTCGCTCACCCCGCAGATGCTGTCACAGCTGCGCGCACGGTTCGGAGAAAATGCGGCGATATTGCACAGCGGACTGTCCGCGGGCGAAAAGTTCGACGAGTGGTGGAGGCTGAGAACGGGCGAGGCGAAAATAGCAATCGGCGCACGCAGCGCAATCTTCGCCCCCCTTGAAAATATCGGCGCAATTATTATCGACGAGGAACACGATACTTCATATTCAAGCGAGTCCGCGCCCCGCTATTCGACGGTGGATATTGCCCGCCTACGAGCGGATTTTAACGGCGCGAAACTCATTTTGGGCAGTGCTACTCCGTCGGTTGAAAGCTATATAAAGGCGCAGGACGGCGAATACAATTTAATCACTTTAAAGGACAGAATAAACGGCAAGTCCCTGCCAGAAATCATCATTGCCGATATGACCAAAGAAGTTAAAAGGGGCAACAACACAGCGTTTTCTTCCGCCCTCCGCGAAGAGCTTGACCAAAGCTTAAAGAGCGGTAAGCAGGCGATAATATTTTTAAACAGGCGCGGTTATTCGCGCACGGTAATGTGCCGTGACTGCGGGTATACCGCCAAGTGCGAAAACTGCGACGTAACGCTAACTTACCACAGCGAAGAAAACTGTTTGAAGTGCCACTATTGCGGAACTAAGTACCGTATGATTACGGCTTGTCCCGACTGCGGAGGCGTGCACGTTTTATATAACGGCATCGGCACGCAGAAAGTCGTTTCGGACTTGAAAAAGCTATTCCCCGAAGCCCGCATTTTAAGAA
>JAIDRY010000001.1 GCA_029061465.1 Clostridia bacterium | reverse complement strand
CAATAAAACAACTTTAAAAAAATTTCAAAACATAAAATTTTTTAAATAAAAAATCTCTACGGCACCACTACACTTAACTACAAAGTCCCCGGAGAATTTAATATTGCCTTTATCTGGTTACCGGAAGGTTACGACGCACCCGAAGTTAAGACGAGCACAGACAAATCGAAATATACGATAACGCTTATTAATAAAACTTGCTCGTACGAAGTCAGCGTTAAGCTCCCCGACGGAAGCGCGGCGGCAGGGCTTGGAGTAAAACTTTCAGACGGTACGACAACAGTTGCAGAGGGCATAACTAACGAACACGGGAAATATTATACGCACGACATAAATGCAGGCGAATACGCCGTTATAGTATCTGCTCCCGAAGGGAAAAATTATAATCATAAGCCCTTAACAACAAAAAGAAGCGGCGCGCCTGTAGAAGTTAAACTTTTTGAAACCACCGTCATTACTACTGACGAAGAAGACAGAATGACACCGACAGATTTAGACAACTGGATAAGTAAGATTAACGGTTTTGACATAAAATATATTGATGAAAGCGCCGATAATTACCTGTTCAGCGCCGACGTATACGGCAAGGAAGAAACGTTTTTTATCCTTCACGCTGAAAAAACGGGTGAGTATAGAATAACTTTAAAATATGACGAGGACGATAACGGAAATCCCGTTATAGTAAAAGACGATAGTTACGGAAACTACATTGTTAAGTTTTACGTAAACGGTAGCTTCGGTCAGGAAAATGAAAATATGCGGTTGGAAGGTAACGGAAACGGCGGAATAAGGTCGCAAATTCTTTCAATGACAGCGGGCGACGATTTCATATTCTCCGTATCATCCATAGACGGACGCGAACACTACAGTGTGGATTTTGTTATGGCTTATGCGAATATGCCCTCCACTACTCCGGCAAGCGGAGATGAAACTTATACGCTGACTTATGCAGATATCGACGAAGCTATACTTTCGTTTACGCCAGACAAAAGCGGCAAATATAAAATAACCTCACTCAGCGATGAGAACGACCCCAAAATAATTGTGTATTCGGCAGGCACTAATAGTCCTATTTATAATGAAGACGGAACTCCTATGGGCGACGATAACAGCGGCGACGGAAATAATTTCTCTTATACTGAAAATGTACAGCAACAACATATTGGCATTACCTATTACTATCATATATTTATAAACAAAACCGCAACGACTAGATTAGACGTAAAGATTGAGAGGATAGGCAATGCAGACGAGGACCCCGAGGTTGTTACGGATATTGCAAAAGTAGAAGCAACGCTTGTTAAACAGAGCAAACAGCAAGGCACATGGACTCCGCTGGCACAGGAAAACAAAGTTGTTGAAAAGAACGGAGAATATTTCGTAACTGTAAACGGCATTGAATACAAGGTTTATGCGGCAATTACTAAAAATCTTGGAGGCGCTGAATATTCGTTTGCTACCATAGAAAGCATGGGACCGGAAGACGTAAGACCCGGCGACAACGGCTCTTCTTCAAGCGACGGTAAAAAGAACGATTATCTCACAGTATACGAATTAAACTCGTCAACGCAGAGATACAACTATACCGACTTTATCAAAACTTACTCGGAATACTGCGACGAAGCAGACGGCGTATATCCTTTGAACGGCGAGCTAAAACTCTTTATCGAGCGCTATATGGCAAATCATTGGGCTGACATTGTGGATGAACCTGACGCTAAAAATCCTCCTTCAAATATGCTTGCGCTTGCTTGCGGATACTTCGCTTAAATGCTAATAAAGCTCCACTTACAGAGTGGAGCTTTATTAAGTAAACTTAAACCCACGCTTTTGCATTAATTTGCGTTTCCACTTTAAATTGTTTGCAATATATAAAATTAAATGGTAAAATTATACATATTAAAAAACGGAGGATTATTATGAAGAAATATTTAAAAACTTTTGCCCTTGCTTTAATTACAGTATGTATGATTGCTTGCGTTGCAGCTTTTGCAACCGCTTGTAGCAATCCAAGCGAATATGAAATCACTGTTATTACGGCTGACGAATCACCCGTAGAAAATCTTATGATTCAGTTCTGCCCTGTAGGTGAAGCTTGCATAAGGCAAAACACCGACGAGAACGGTAAAGTTACTTTTGATTTGACTAGCTTCCCCAACGCAAAGGAATTTGAAGTTCATTTGGGTGGCTCTTACACCTTTGAAGACGGAAACGAAGTAAAGGTTGTAAACGTAAAAGACGGTTACAGTATTACGTTTACAGTCGTTGCGCAATAAAAAACAGTATAGAAAACCCGTCGTACAATTAGTACGGCGGGTTTTTATTATTTATTTATAATAGGTAATACCAAATTTTCAAGCTCTTCATATTCCGGTATCCGACCTGTTTTAGTGAAACTTATCTTACCTTCTCGGTCTATTACAATCGTCATCGGCCAGATTGCTTTTCCGCCGAAATATTCATAAAGCGAATTAACCGTAACCTTTTCAGTAGTTTCAACGCCGTCGTTATCCGTTATTCTATTTTCGATTTCAATACCTTTTTCGTCCTGACAGAATATGATTGAAAAATCGCTCCACCCCTCTCTGTTTGCAATGAAAGCGGAGACGTCCTCGTCGATATCTGTTCCATGTATTGCAACCACCACTACGTCGTCCGCATAAGCTTGTTGCAATTTATTGAAATGAGGAAGCTCGGCTACGCAAGGCGGACACCATGTTGCCCAGAAGTTGAGCACTACCACCTTACCTTCGCTCTCTGAATAGCTGTATGTTTCCTTTCCGTTATAGCCCTGTACGGTGAACTGCGGACACGGCGCGTTTTTATCTATTACTATCGGATTATCTGCCGGAGCAAGGAAGTTATAATAGATTAACGCGAATACGAGCAACAGCGAAGCCGCTATCCAAGCCGCGCGCTCTAACCACGTATTGCGCTTTTTAATTCTTTCCAAAGGCGCAGATGCAGTTTTTACTTCTACGGGCTTGACCTCTTCCTCTATCTGGCTTTCTTCTACCGCAGTTTCCTGCACGGTATTTATACTTAAAAGGTCTATTTTTTCAAGCTCCGCTTCCGCAACCTCTGCAGCCGCAACTGCGTTGGGGTGAAGGAAAATTTTAGAGCCTTTCCACGTAATAGCTTTCGTCGGGCATATGGCAATACATTCGCCGCACTCGATACATTCGTGGTCGCCGACGTGCGCCACGTCCATTTTACAGTGATTTAAGCAAAGCCCGCAGTCCGTGCACTTGCTCTGGTCAAGGCGTACGCCAAGAAGCGCTATCTTATTGAATAAGCCGTAGAGCGCGCCGAGCGGACAGAGGAACCGACAGAAAGCCCTGTAACAGAATATGCTTAAAACAATAATAACGACTAACAGTACAAACTTCCAGGTGAACAATGTTCCGAGCATATCGAACATTCCCGCGTTTTCGGGATGAACGAGAAGCCCTATTCCTCCCCCAAATGTGCCCGCAGGACAGATATATTTACAGAACGTGGGCGAATTTAGCATTATCGGCAAAATGCAGACCAGCACAACCAATAATATGTATTTAAGGTATGACAGAACGCGCGTAACCCTGTTCTTTTTAAGTTTTGGAGTTTTTATTTTATATAAAAGCTCCTGTCCCAAACCGACGGGGCAAAGGAAGCCGCAAACTGTTCTGCCGAGAGTTATACAGAAAAGCGCAATTATGCCGAGCACGTAATAGGGCGCACGGATATTTGACGATGACAGCGCGTTTTGAAGCGCACCCAACGGGCAGGCGCTTACCGCGCCGGGGCAAGAATAACAGTTTAATCCGGGGGCGCAAATATTTTTAGTTGCACCCGTATAAATTCTGCCCTGCACAAAGCCCTTGATATTTGCGTTGTACAAAAGCGCCGCGTAAATCTGAATAAGCCTGCGTTTGCTCGGCGCGTGCTTTACAAACCAATTTTTTACATTGATAAAAAACTTTTTCATATCAGCCGAGCCCTATACATTCCGAGCAAATATTTATAGCCTTTGTAAACACGGACTGCATTCCTTCGTTAAATATTCCTAAAATAATGAACGTTACCGCAATAACTGCAACAGCGCCCCTCACTCCCCAAACAAAATAGATTGAGGAAGTTATCTGCTTAATCTTAGCCAAAACTGCATTTACGGGTTTATCCGCAACTATAACGGGATTGCCCTTATTGCTTGAAATTACGTGCTTTAAAACCGTAACTTCACGGAGCATACTGTACTTTTCGTAAAGCGTTACCGCTATACATCCGCCGAGCGACACGAATACCCACAGCCCCACGTTTATCAGCATTTTTAACATAAGGTCGTTAGCCGAAGCACTCTGCGGAAAGTGTGACGGGTTTAAAAGATATACTGCGCTTGCGATACCGCCTGCAAAGCATACCGCCGCGCATACGCAATAGACAATTATGCGTGAACGCTTTTCCACGTAAATTTTGCGCATATCGGCTTCATACTCCTCTCCGCTACCCTGCGGCAAACGCGAAGAAAGGCGCTTTAAGGTAACGCTCTCCTTAATCCTGGGCGCGTTACGCTTATTGAGCGGATAATAGAGAGAAAGCACGAACCCCGCGATTATTGCGGCAATCCAGATATAGAAGGGTATGGAAACGGGAAAAAGCATTTTACCGACAATTTCACGCGAATACGCGCCCTGTTGCCAGTTGCCCTGCGACAATATATTAAGCGCAACGGCAATAAACGCCACGCCGAGAACACAGGTAAACACGCTTAAAAATATGCCGTAATATACACGGATTTTTTCCTGCTTCACAGCATACCTCCTTATTTTTATTCACATTATTATTATATTTGTATTTATATTCATAGTCAAGTAAATTGCCGCCGCACTGCTGGCAATTTACGGCAAAGATAATTTATCAACATAATACGACAAAAATATAATAGTTGCTTCATTTTCGACATAAACATTAAATGGAGAATTATTATGAATTCGATTGCGGTTATAACTTCCTTTTTTACGCTTGCCGCGGGCATAGGTGTATTCCTCATTGCCTGCAATATGATGAGTACAAATCTGGAAGCGCTGGGCACTAAAAAATTAAAGAAGCTGTTTGCAAAGGCTTCAAAAAATAAGCTTATAGGTGTTGGCGTGGGCGCGGCCGCTACGGCGGCAATACAGAGTTCAAGCGCCACTTCCGTAATGGTTATAGGCTTTGTAAATGCGGGGATTATGTCCCTTTCGCAAGCCGCAACGGTGATATTCGGGGCGAATATAGGCACGACTATAACGGGACTCATAGTTGCGTTAGGGCTGTCGGGAAACGAAGCTCTCTCCGCTTCTGTGATACTTGCGGGTTTTGCCTGTGTGGGTGCGTTTATACTTATGTTTGCAAAAAAAGATACCGCCCGTAAAGCAGGCGGTATAATTGCAGGATTCGGTATGCTGTTCGTAGGGCTTACTATGATGAGCGGCTCTATGACGAATTTTTCCGATTCGGATTTTATTAAAAACTTTATTGCAACGTTTTCAAATCCTTTGCTTCTGATAATTGTCGGCGCGGCGCTGACCGCGGTGGTGCAGAGTTCTTCCGTAATAACTTCCCTATCGATTACTACGGTTGTAACGGGGCTGATAACTTTAAATCAGGGTATTTATATTACAATGGGCTCGAATATAGGAACGTGCGCGACCTCGCTTATAGCGGGGTTTGCAAGCACCAAAAACGCACAGCGCACCGCCCTTATCCACCTATTATTCAATGTAAGCGGAGTAATCGTTTTTACTGTTGCGGGGCTTTTTATAAGCTTAGGCGGCGCGGACTACGGACGAATATTCGCGCGTATATTTCCAAATGCACCCCAAATGCAGCTTGCAATTTTTCATACGGTTTTTAACCTGATTACAGTCTTTATAATGTTGCCTTTGACGGAACCGCTTATTAAGCTTGTCGTCAAAATAGTGCCCGACGAAAAGAGCGCAAAAACTTATTTTGCAAAGAATGCTAATTGAAAGACTATCTGTCTTTTTTGCCGTGGGAGATTATTTCCCCTATCGAGCCGACTATACCGCACAAAACTCCGCCGCCCGCTACGATAATCCAGTAAGGGTGCCACAAATTGTAAACGGCACCGAGGAAAAGATATACGGCAACGCAGGTAAGCATAATAATTCCGCAAGCCGCACCCGTATACGGATTTTCACCGCGCACGATTTTCTGTCTGCGTTTCTTTGAGTTACATACGTCGAAGATAATACCAACTATAGCGCATAGTAAAGCGCTGTCGGAAATTATAACCCAGCACGGATGCCACAAATTGTACACCGCGCCAAGTATAAGATAGGTAACGGTGCCGATAAAAAATATTAAGCCGCAAATAGCGCCGCTTATCTTTTCAAGCAAGGTTTTATTTGCGTCGTCCTTGCCGCGCGTAAAAAAGTGTTGCCTGAAATCAAATTCTTCGTATTCGGGTGCAGTGTCCTCTGTTTCTTTTGCGCCGTTCCGCTCGCCCTTTAACAGTTCGTCTACCGATACGCCGAAAATTTCAGAAATAGGCAAAAGTAAACCTGTCTCGGGCATTGCCTCTCCCGTCTCCCATTTAGATACGGCTTTATTAGTAACCCCCAACGCTTCGGCAAGCTCCGCCTGTGTCATTCCTTTTTCTTTGCGCAAGGTGTATAAAAAATCACCAAATGTATTCATAACTGTCCCTCTCCGCTTTTTTCAATAATTATTTTATAACGCTTTTTAATCGCGGGCAATAGATTTAAGTCGAATTTAAGTAGATTTTTAAATTTTCGGGTTCATTTTATTATCTG